>JAIXXW010000372.1 GCA_027490555.1 Comamonadaceae bacterium
TCCCCTATGCGACGCCTGATTTTGCTGGGCACCTTGCTCACACTGCCTTGGCTGCAAGCCTGCACCGTCCTGGCCATCGCGGATGTGGCCGCTTCGACCGTGGTTTATGGCGTCAAAACGGCGGTCAATGTGGTCGATGCCGTGACGCCGGACATCATCAACAGGGACAAGGACAAAAACAAAAAATAGGCCTGTAGCGGGCTCAGGCCTGACCTTGTTCAGCCAGGTCGGCCCACATGTCTTGGCGGGTGATCAGGCCAGCGCGCACTTCCATCCGGTCGATGAAGCGGATGCCTTCAAAAGGCGCGCCATGGCGCCATGTGCCGTCCAGGTGACCATGGCCAAACACCACCGTGGCATCGCCTTGCCAACTCTCTTCCAAGTGATCGTAGCGTTTGGTCAGGCGCTCAAAGCGCTGCTCGGCCCACTGGCGCATGTCGTGTAGCGAGTGCACCCGCACACCGCCAGGAAGGCCAATCTGGAAGTCGGCATGCACGTGGGTTTGGGCTTGGGCCAGATCTCCGTCCTGGAAGGCCTGCAGGAAAGATTGAACCAGGTCAGAGGCCACAGGGAAAGCGGCGCGGCCTTGGCTGAAAACTTTGCCGTCGCGCCGGTAAGTGCTGACCTCGTTGACAAACACCGTGGTGCCGGCTTCGGGGGTATCGATCACAGATCGCACAGCTTGCGCCAGGCGATTGACCAGGCGGTGCTGGGTTTCTGCCGCATAGCCCGGCAGCAGGGTGATCGAGACGACCGGCATGGAAAAAAGTTCAGATCCCCAGCCAGCCGTTGGTGCGGGCGAAGTGCAAGGCCTGGGTCCGGCTGTTGACGCCCAGACGGCGGAACAGGCGCCAGAAGTGCACCTTCACGGTGTGCTCGCTGATGTCGAGTTTTTCGGCGATGTCGCGGTTGGACAAGCCTTGGTCCAGCATCAGGATCAGCTGCTTTTGGCGCTTGGACAACTTGGTCGGACCGGCAGGCGCGGGAGCGTCTTCTGCGGCGGTCTCTTCTTCGGTGACCAGCAGGGCGCGCAGGGCGGCGATGATCTGCGCTGGGGTGTTGGATTTTTCGATGAAGGCATCGGCGCCGGCGTCCAAGCAACGCTGTTCATACTCGCTGGCGCTGGAGCTGGTCACCACCGCCAGAGGCACGTCGGGAAACTTGGATTTGAGAACCTGAACGCCGGACATGCCCAAGGTGTCGGGCAGTTGCAGATCGAGGCAGAAAAGTTCAGCCGGGCCGTTTTTTTCCACCGTCGATTCGACCACATTGAGCTTGTGGATCGGGATGATCTTCAGGCCCGGTTTGACCCTGTGCACAAGCATGGTCAAGGCGTCGCGCATCAAGGGATGATCGTCGATGACATAGACTGTCATGATGGCTTCTCTTTGTTAGACTAAAAATATAACCATATCAGTATTTCAAGATTTTTTCAATAGTTTTGGTGGAAACAACAAAATCATTTTTTATGCTTTGACCTTGGACTGGCTCAGTTCTGTCAGGTTGGCGAGCACAAGCTGCCGGCCAGCGTCCGACAAGGCCTGCAACGAGGAGCCCAGCGCGTTCAGGCCGTTTTCGCCCTCGGTTTGCAGGCGCGCAATGGCCTGACCGGCTTCGGTGGGCGATGTGAACCCGAGACTTTGCAGCAGGGTCTGGCCCTTGGCATCGACCATTTTGAAATAAAAAAGCCCATCCTTTTCCCGGTATTGCTTGAAGCTGGGCAGAGCCCCTTTCACCGGCGTGGCGCGTTCGGTCTGTGCAACCTGGCCCAAGGCGCGCAGACCCACGGCGTGGCGCAATTCGCGGATGAAGGGCGTGGCCAGTTGGCGGGCTTTGTCGGCACCGGCCAGCAAGATCTTGTCCATCTGGGCGGGGTTGTGGATCAGGGCCTGGTAATGCTCGCGCATCGGGGCGATTTCGCGGTCGATGCGCTCGAACAGCATTTGCTTGGCATCCCCCCAGGCGATGCCGTCGGCATAGGCGCGGGCCATGTCTGCGGTTTCCGCTTCGCTGGCAAAGGCCTGGTAGATCTGGAACAGGGCCGAACCCTCGGTGGATTTGGGCTCGCCCGGGGCTTTGGAGTCGGTCACGATGCCCGCGATCTGCTTGCGCATCTGTGCCGCAGGCGCAAACAGGGGGATGGTGTTGTCGTAGCTCTTGCTCATCTTGCGGCCGTCGAGTCCGGGCAGCAAGGCCACCGATTCTTCGATCACGGCCTCTGGCAGGACAAAGTGCTCACCGTACAGGTGGTTGAAGCTCGAAGCCATGTCGCGTGCCATCTCGATGTGCTGGATCTGGTCGCGACCGACGGGCACTTTGTGGGCCTTGAACATCAGGATGTCTGCGCCCATGAGCACCGGGTACATGAACAGACCCGCGCTGACATCGCTGTCGGGGTCCTGGCCTGCGGCATTGTTTTTGTCGACGGCGGCCTTGTAGGCATGGGCTCGATTGAGCACGCCCTTGCCGGTCACGCAGGTCAGGAGCCAGGTCAGCTCCGGGATTTCGGGGATGTCGGACTGCCGGTAAAAGGTGACTTTGTCCGGGTCCAGGCCCGAGGCGATCCAGCTGGCGGCGATCTCGAGCGTCGAGCGCTGGATGCGGGCGGGTTCATCGCACTTGATCAGGGCGTGGTAGTCGGCCAGAAAGTAAAACGCATCGGTGTCTGGCGCGCGGCTGGCTTGGACAGCGGGGCGGATGGCGCCCACGTAGTTGCCCAGATGGGGGGTGCCGGTGGTGGTGATGCCGGTGAGAACGCGGGTGCGGGTCTTGGAGGTCATGAGAGAAAGGCCAACAGAACAATGAAATCAGCGGACCCAGGCGGCCAGGGGGCTGAGGGTGATTTTCAGGAAGTCAAAGGTCACGCCCATGAGGGGTCGCATCCACCAGGCGCTGATGAGGCCGGTCAAGACCAGGGCCATGACGATGAAGAAACCCCAGGGCTCGATGCGCGAGACCAGGACAGCCTGCCGCCAGGGCAGCAGGCCGACCAGGATGCGGCCACCGTCCAGCGGGGGCAGGGGAAACAGGTTGAAGGCGAACATGACCACATTGGTCAGCATGCCGGCTTTGCACATCTCCAGGAAAAAGCGTTCGGTCACGCCACTGCCTGCCAGCGCATACAGCAGCACGCCCCACAGCAAGGCCTGCAGCAGGTTCGAGCCCGGCCCGGCCAGCGCGACCCAGACCATGTCCCGTTTGGGGTGCCGCAATTGGTCAAAACGCACCGGGACCGGTTTGGCGTAACCAAA
>JAIXXW010000122.1 GCA_027490555.1 Comamonadaceae bacterium
ACGGGCTGCGTCAGCATGTCCTCGGGCAAGACCAGCACCACCGGCCCAGGGCGGCCGTTCATCGCGGTCGCGAAGGCCCGGGCCACATACTCAGGCAGCCGTTGTGGGTCGTCCACCCGCTCCACACGCTTGGCCATGCCTTTGGTAGAAGGGCCGAAGAAATGGGTGTAGTCCATTTCCTGAAAGGCCTCGCGGTCACGGGTGTCGCTGGCCACGTCCCCCACAAACAGCACCATGGGGGTAGAGTCCTGGAAGGCGGTGTGCACACCAATCGACGCGTTGGTGGCCCCCGGGCCCCGCGTGACAAAACAGATGCCAGGACGACCCGTGAGTTTGCCCTGCGCCTCGGCCATGAAAGCCGCCCCACCCTCTTGGCGACAGGTCACAAACGTGATGTCGTCCCGGTAGCGGTGGAAACCGTCCAGCACGGCCAGATAACTCTCGCCGGGCACCCCGAAAGCATGGGTAACGCCTTGGGCCAGAAGGCATTCGACAAGCAGGTGGCCCGCAATTTTGGAAGTCATGCCCTATTGTGCCCAAGCGGGGGACCTCGGCCTGTCACCGCAGTGCAAAGACCTCGCTTCTTTTCAGACCGCTTGCTCGACCCGTCTGAATTCGAATTTCCCCGGATCCCGGACCGGATCGACCAGCACCTCGATGCTGGACTTGGGCGGAAAGCGACCCTCGAGCATCAATTTGGACAAGGGATTTTCCAGCCGCTGCTGGATCGCCCGTTTCAAAGGCCTGGCACCGAAAACCGGGTCGAAGCCGACTTTGGCCAACTCGGACAGGGCCGGGGCACTGACCAACAAATGGAGGTCCATGCGGGCCAGACGGGCTTGCAAGACCTGCAACTGGATTTGGGCAATGGCGGCAATGTGCTGGGCATCCAGACCATGGAAAACCACGGTTTCATCGATGCGGTTCAAAAATTCGGGCCGGAAACTGGCCTTGAGCTCGTTCCAAACCGCGTCCTTGATGTCTTCGGAAGGTCGTCCCACCATGGACTGGATCAGGTGTGATCCCAGATTCGAGGTCATCACGATCACCGTGTTCTTGAAATCCACCGTCCGACCCTGTCCGTCGGTCAGACGGCCATCATCGAGCACCTGCAAAAGGACATTGAACACATCCGGATGGGCTTTTTCCACCTCATCGAGCAGCAGCACGCTGTAGGGCTTGCGGCGCACGGTTTCGGTCAGGTAGCCGCCCTCCTCGTAACCCACATAGCCAGGCGGGGCACCGATCAAACGGGCCACCGAGTGCTTTTCCATGAACTCGCTCATGTCGATGCGGATCAGGTGGTCTTCGCTGTCGAACAAGAAGCCGGCCAGCGCTTTGCACAGCTCGGTTTTGCCAACGCCCGTGGGCCCCAGGAACAGGAAAGAACCGGTGGGCCGGTGAGGGTCGGACAGACCCGAACGAGAGCGACGGATGGCATTGGCCACCGCCGAAATCGCTTCGTCCTGCCCCACCACGCGCTGGTGCAGTTTGTCTTCCATCTGCAGCAATTTTTCACGCTCGCCTTGCATCATCTTGGACACCGGAATGCCCGTGGCACGGGAGACCACCTCGGCGATCTCTTCTGCCCCCACCTGGGTTCTGAGCAAACGGTGGACCGGCTTTTCCCCCGGCGAGGATTCTTTGGCCTGCACTTCCTTGAGGGTTTTCTCAAGGGCAGGCAGCTTGCCATACTGCAACTCGGCCACCTTGTTGAAGTCGCCCTTGCGGGTCAACTCCTCGATCTGCTGGCGGATTTGATCGATTTGTTCGCGCAGCTGTTGCCCCCCCTGGGCCAGCGATTTTTCGGATCGCCAGATTTCCTCGAGATCGGCGGCTTCTTTTTTGAGCTTGACGATCTCTTCTTCGATCAGCGCAAAACGCTTTTGCGAGGCCTCGTCGTGCTCTTTGCGCACGGCTTCGCGTTCGATCTGCAACTGGATCAGGCGGCGATCGAGCTTGTCGATGAGCTCGGGCTTGGAGTCGATTTCGATCTTGATCTTGGCCGCCGCCTCGTCGATCAGGTCAATCGCCTTGTCGGGCAAAAACCGGTCGGTGATGTAGCGGTGGCTGAGTTCGGCAGCGGCCACGATGGCCGGGTCGGTGATGTCCACGCCATGGTGGACTTCGTATTTCTCCTGCAAGCCGCGCAAGATGGCAATGGTCGCCTCCACCGTCGGCTCGTTGACCAGGATTTTCTGAAAGCGACGCTCCAAAGCAGCGTCTTTCTCAATGTACTTGCGGTATTCATCCAGGGTGGTCGCCCCCACACAGTGCAACTCGCCTCGGGCCAGTGCAGGCTTGAGCATGTTGCCCGCATCCATGGCCCCTTCGGCCTTGCCAGCCCCCACCATGGTGTGCAACTCGTCGATGAAAACAATGGTCTGGCCTTCGTCCTTGGCCAGTTCGCTCAGCACGGTTTTCAGCCGCTCCTCGAACTCGCCCCTGAACTTGGCCCCTGCCAACAAAGCGGCCATGTCCAGCGACAGAACCCGCTTGCCCTGGAGCGAATCGGGCACCTCTCCCGCCACAATCCGTTGGGCCAAGCCTTCCACAATCGCGGTTTTCCCCACGCCAGGCTCGCCGATCAGCACCGGGTTGTTCTTGGTGCGCCGCTGCAAGACCTGGATGGCACGGCGGATTTCATCGTCACGCCCGATCACCGGATCCAACTTGCCGATGCGGGCACGCTCGGTCAGGTCGATGCAGTACTTTTTCAGGGC
>JAIXXW010000151.1 GCA_027490555.1 Comamonadaceae bacterium
ATGTCGGCCACGAACTGCTGGGGCGTCTTGCCGGCTTTTTCGGCCGCGATCATGATCGGTGCGCCGTGTGTGTCGTCAGCGCCCACAAAATCCACCCGGTGGCCCTGCATGCGCTGGAACCGCACCCAGATGTCGGCCTGGATGTATTCCATGATGTGGCCGATGTGGAAGTTGCCGTTGGCGTACGGCAAGGCGGTGGTGACAAAGAGTTGGCGCTGGGACATGTCGGAAAAGGCTGGAAACCTGTGAGGCAAGCGCTCGATTTTAGACCCTAAGCACCTGCAGCCCGGGTGTCCGGCAGCGCAGCGCCCCCAGGCTCATGCCTTGGCCGACCAGCCAAAGAAATGGCAGATGTCCTCGCGTTGGCGCTGGGCATCGGCTTCGCCCAGTGCCATCAGTTCACGCGTGTAGGCGGCTTCAAAGAGCAGGTAGCTGACCAAGGCGCTGCCCTGGCCCGGCGCAGCGTCCGGGCTGGCGCCCAGGGTGCGCAGCAGGCTTTTGACCGTCTGCGGCAAGGCGTGCGCGTGCCGCGCCGCGATCTCGTCCAGCCTTTGCGAGGGGGCAATCAGCAGCAGATCCACCGGCCGCAAGTGGGTGCTTTGCCGTTTGTCGGGGGGGATCAGCTGCAGGGTCTGGTTGATGCGCTGCATGCGTTCAACGTCCACCGCCAGGGAATCCAGAAAGATGCTCGACAGGGCATGGCCAGCGATGTGGGCCAGCGAAGGGTAGCTCGGCTCTTCGGTGGACACGTGCCGGGGCTCCATCATGCGGCCAGCGCCGATCACCAAAATCTTGCTGGCGCCCAGGTGGATGGCCGGTGAGATCGGCGCGGTCTGCCGCATCGAGCCGTCGCCAAAAAACGCTTCACCCTGGGGGCCTTGCAGCCGCATGGCCGGAAAAATGAAGGGGATGGCCGCACTGGCCAGCAGGTGCTGGTGCGACAGGCGGCCGTGTTGTGCCAAGCGCTGGTTGCGCACCCAGGGGGTGACTTCGCGGCAGCTTTCGTAGAAGGTGACGTGCTCGCCGGTGCTGTAACTGGAGGCGGTGATGGCCAGGGCCTGCAGATGACCGTCGCGCAGCAGTGCGGGCAGCCGGTCCATGTCGATGCGTTGGCGCAGCAAATCGCTCAAGGGCTCGTTGTTCAGCAGGGATTTGGGGCGCAGCCGCTTTTGCGTGATCAGCCAGCCCAGGGACAGCAGGGACAACCAGCGTGCCCCCGACCGGATCATGCCCAGCACGTCAGAGCGGTAGACCTGCTCGACCTGAAAGTCGCGCCAGACCTGGACCAGGTCTTCGATGGCCTGGTCGAAGTGGTCGGCATGGCAGGCCAGAAAGGCGGCGTTGATGGCCCCGGCGGAGGTGCCTGAAATCACCGGGAAGGGGTTGCCGTCCACGGCCCCCGCCTGCCGGCGCATGCGGGCGAGGGCGGACAGCACGCCCACTTGGTAAGCGGCCCTTGCACCGCCGCCGGAAAGGATCAAGCCAGTCGTGTTGCTCATGGCGTGCATGCTAGTGCAGTTTCAACCATGGGAAATCAGGGGACACCCGGGCTTGGTTAGACTAGGCGCTCCCATTTTTTGCGGATTCATTCTGATGGCCAGCCAAGAACAATTGCTCCAAGCCTTGCAAACCGTGATCGACCCGAACACCGGCAAGGATTTTGTCTCCACCAAAACCCTGAAAAATCTGCAAACAGAGGGTGGCGATGTGTCCTTTGACGTGGAGCTGGGTTATCCGGCCAAGAGCCAGATCCCGGCGCTGCGCCAGGCGCTGATCGCCGCGGTCAAGGGGGTGCCGGGCGTGGCCAATGTGTCGGCCAACGTCACCAGCAAGATCACCGCCCATGCCGCCCAGCGTGGCGTGGCGCTGCTGCCACAGGTCAAAAACATCGTGGCTGTGGCCTCGGGCAAGGGCGGCGTGGGCAAAAGCACCACCGCCGTCAACCTGGCCCTGGCCCTGGCCGCCGAAGGGGCCCGGGTGGGTCTGCTCGACGCCGACATCTACGGCCCCAGCCAACCCATGATGATGGGCATCGAGGGCCGCCCCGAGAGCGAAGACGGCCAGACCATGGAGCCGCTGGAGAACTATGGCGTGCAGGTGATGTCCATCGGCTTTCTGGTCAACCCCGACGAAGCCATGATCTGGCGCGGCCCCATGGCCACCCAGGCCCTGGAGCAGCTGCTGCGCCAGACCAACTGGAAAGAGCTCGACTATCTGATCGTGGACATGCCCCCAGGCACCGGCGACATCCAGCTGACCCTGAGCCAGCGCGTGCCCATGACGGGGGCGGTCATTGTGACCACGCCGCAGGACATCGCCTTGCTGGACGCCAAAAAAGGCGTGAAGATGTTCGAGAAAGTTGGCGTGCCGATTTTGGGCCTGGTCGAGAACATGGCGGTGCATGTGTGCACCCAGTGCGGCCACACGGAGCATATTTTTGGCGCCGACGGCGGCAAGAAAATGGCCGCCGAGTACGGCATGGATTACCTGGGCGCCCTGCCTTTGGACATGCAGATCCGCCTGCAGGCCGACAGCGGCAAACCCACCGTGGTCTATGACCCCGATGGCGAAGTGGCCCGCATCTACAAGGCGGTGGCCCGCCAGGTGGCGGTCAAGATCGCGGCCAAGGCCAAGGATTTCTCGTCCAAGTTCCCGACCATCAAGGTCAGCAAGGACACCTGAGCGCGGCCCGGTGGGGCGCAGGATCCGTCTGGCGCGCCGGACCGTGGACCTCAGGCCTTGGCTTTTTCCAGCTCGCGCAGCCTGAACCGCTGGATCTTGCCGGTCGCGGTTTTGGGCAACTCGGCCACGAACTCGATGAAACGGGGGTACTTGTAAGGCGCCAGGCGCTCTTTGACAAAGGCTTTGACTTCGGCTTCGTTCAGGCTCTGGCCCGCCTTGAGCACGATGAAGGCCTTGGTCTTGGTCAGGCCGTCGCTGTCTTCCTTGCCGATCACCGCCGCTTCGAGGATGGCCAGGTGCTGTACCAGCGTGGCCTCGACCTCGAAGGGCGAGACATAGATGCCGCTGACCTTGAGCATGTCGTCGTTGCGGCCGGCGTAGGTGTAGTAGCCATCCGCGTCGCGGCTGTATTTGTCGCCGCTCTTGGTCCAGACACCCTGGAAGGTGTCGCGCGATTTCTCGCGGTTGTTCCAGTACATCAGTGCGCTGCTCGGGCCCTGGATATAAAGGTCACCGATCTCGTTGTCACCGGTGATGACGCTGCCGTTCTCGTCGCGCAGTTGCACCGTGTAGCCCGGCACAGCCTTACCGGTGGTGCCGTAGCGCACATCGCCCGGGCGGTTGGACAGGAACACATGCAGCATTTCTGTCGAGCCAATGCCGTCGATGATTTCGCAGCCAAAGTGCTTCGTCCAGCGCTCGCCAATGTCGCGCGGCAAAGCCTCGCCCGCCGACGAGCACAGACGCAGCGCCACCTGGCTCTTGGCCGGCAAATCCGGGCTGGCGAGCATGCCGCCGTAGCCGGTGGGCGCACCGTAAAACACGGTGGGCTGGTGCTCGACCAGACGCTGGAAGGTGGCTTGGGGGGTGGGGCGCTCGGCCATCAGCACCACGGTGGCGCCCACGCTCAAGGGAAAGGTGAGCGCATTGCCCAAACCGTAGGCAAAGAACAGCTTGGCGGCCGAAAACACCGTGTCGCTTTCTTGCAGGTTCAGCACGCCCTTGCCGTACAACTCGGCGGTCCAGTACAGGTTGCCCTGGCTGTGCACCGTGCCCTTGGGCTTGCCGGTGGAGCCGGACGAATACAGCCAGAAGGCCGGTTCATCGGCCAGGGTCTGGGCGGGCAACACGGGCGGGTTCTGGGCCACCA
>JAIXXW010000194.1 GCA_027490555.1 Comamonadaceae bacterium
CGGTCTCGCGGGTGTCTTCCTTGATTCAGGTCAATGTCGAAAACATGGGCCGCAACGGCTTGTGGCATTCGGTGCAGACCGGCGAGCTTGAACCCCCTGGGTCATCGGATGCGACCGTCACGCTGGCCCGCCAGTGCGGTGTGTCAGGCAGCTTGCAAGCTGGTCGGTGAGCCACGCACCTTGGCGACACCCAGTCGCAAGCCTGACAGGTCAGGCTCGCGACTGCCGATCTAATCCCGCCATGAAGGCCAATCCAGGCTTGTTGACGAGGGGTGTTGCCCATGAACTTTGACATTCCTGCCGATGTGCAGGCATTGCGTGACCGCACCCGCCAGTTCATCGCCGAGCAGGTGATCCCTCTGGAGGGGGATCCTCGGCATGGTGCCCATGGCCCTTCGGAGGATTTGCGCCGCGAGCTGATCGAGCGCGCCCGTGCAGCGGGTTTGCTCACGCCGCACGCCTCGGTGGAGATGGGGGGGATGGGGCTGAGCCACATCGCCAAAGCGGTGGTGTTTGAAGAGGCGGGCTACTCTAACTTGGGGCCGACAGCGCTCAACATCCATGCCCCGGACGAGGGCAATATCCACCTGATGGAAGCGGTGGCCAACCCGGCGCAGAAAGAGCGCTGGTTGCGCCCGCAGGTGGCCGGCCGTCTGCGTTCTTGCTTTGCCATGACCGAGCCCAGCCCTGGGGCGGGGGCGGACCCGTCGATGCTCAGCACCACGGCGGTGCGCGATGGCGACGACTACCTGATCAGCGGTCGCAAGTGGTTCATCACCGGTGCCGAAGGGGCCGATTACGCCATCGTGATGGCGCGCATGGAGGACGGCACGGCCACCATGTTTTTGACCGACATGGACCAAGCCGGCATCCAGTTGGAGCGCAGCATGGATGCCATGGACAACTGTTTCACAGGCGGTCATGGCGTGCTGTCTTTTGACCGTTTGCGCGTGCCCGCCAACGACATTCTCGGTGAGGTGGGCCAGGGCTTTCGTTACGCCCAAGTGCGGCTGGCACCGGCCCGCCTGACGCATTGCATGCGCTGGTTGGGGCAAGCTCGCCGGGCGCACGACATCGCGCTGGACTACGCCAGCCGCCGTCAGGCCTTTGGCAAACCCCTGGCGGAACACGAGGGGGTGGGTTTCATGCTGGCCGACAACGACATCGACCTGCATACCGCCCGGCTGCACATTTGGCACACCGCCTGGCTGTTGGACCAAGGGCACAAAGGGGGCTTTGAGTCGAGCCGGGCCAAGGTGGCCTGCTCGGAAGCCCAGTGGCGCGTGGTGGACCGGTGTGTGCAAATTCTGGGCGGTCAAGGCGTCACGGCCGAAACCCCGGTGATGCGCATCTTCATGGACCTGCGCGCCTTCAGGATTTACGACGGCCCGAGTGAGGTGCACCGCTGGAGCATGGCGCGCAAACTCGTGCACAAGGCGAACCAGGCGCACCACGCGAACCCAGCGGCGCAGGACTTGGGCGGACAGGGTTTTGCCGCCTGAAGGGCCTGCCGGGCCAGGCCGGTTTCTTCAGGTTTGGGCACCCACCTCCAGGCACAGGTCGCGGATCCAGCGCAAGCCGGGGTCGGATTCGCGCAGTTTGTTCCACTGCAGCATTTGCACCAACTTGGGAATCTTCAGCGGCGTTGGCCAGACGCGGATCGGCAGGTGTTGCAGCGCGTGCGTGGCGATGCGCCGGTGCACGGTGGCCAGGCGGTCTGTGCCCACCACCAGGCTGGGCAGGGCGGCCATGCTGGCGGCGGTGACCTCGATGCGCCGAGAGATGCCCTCGCGTTCCAGAAACCAACCTTCCAGCACGGGCAGGTAGCGGTTGTTGCCGGAGTTGTAGCTGGACACCACATGTCCGGCCTGCAGGAATTGCTCGCGGGTCAGGCCCTCGCGCACCGTCGGATGCCCCTCCCAGCTGACCACCACATAGTCGTCTTCGAACAGGGGGACGCAAGGGTGCAGGCTGGAGACGTACTGCATCGGGATGATCAGGAAGTCTGCCTCGCCTTCTTCCAGCACTTCATGAGGCGTGCGGGCCTGCGGCTTGAGGTTGATCTGCACGCCCGGGGCCCTCTCGTAGAGGGTGCGTAAAAAAAGTGGCATGAACACCGTGGTGGTGAAGTCCGACACCAACATGGAAAACGAGCGCATCGAGGTGGCGGGATCGAAGGTGGACGGGGCCACCACGGCGCTGTCCACGCGCAGCAAGATCTCACGCACCGGCTGCTGCAGGGATTCGGCGCGCGGGGTCAGCACCATTTGTCGGCCCAGCGGCGTGAGCAGTTCGTCGCCAAAGTAGTCACGCAAGCGGGCCAGGGCATTGCTCATGGCGGGCTGGCTGAGGAAGACCCTCTCTGCGGCCCGGCTGATGCTGCGCTCCTGCAGGAGCGCGTCCAGGGCGACGAGCAAGTTCAGGTCCAGTTGTTTGTAGCGCATGAGACCCTCAGGTATTGATTTGCTGAATGTAATGGATTGAGTTTTTCCATTTTACGAATGAAGAGTCACTTCCTACAGTGGCGCAGGTCAGGAATATCCCTGACCCACACCCCATTCAGGAGACCACCATGCAACTGCGCAACCCCCTGCGAAAACAGGTTCTGATCGCTGGCATGCTGGCGGCCTCGGCCGCTTTCGCACAGGCACAGCAAGAAATCAAGATGACCGTTTGTTCCGGTCAGGCCCCGGTTTTCCCATTCGTCCGGTTGATTGCCCAGACCTTCATCCCCACGGTGAACGCCGAACTGGCCAAAACCGGCAGGATCAAAATCAGCTGGAACGAAGCCTACGGCGGCACGCTGGCCAAGATCGGTGGTGAGCTCGAAGCCATGCAGCAGGGCGTGTGCGACATGGGGGTGGTCGGCACGGTGTTCCATCCCGCCAAGCTGCCGCTGCAACAGGTGACCTTCATGGCCCCCTTCGGTCCCACCGACCTGCGTCCGGTGGTCAAAGTGATGAACGACATGAACCGCAACAACCCGCTGCTTCGCGGTGCCTGGGAGCGTCACAACCAGGTGTTCCTGGCGGGCACCGCGGTCGATGACTACGGCTTGTTTGCCAACTTCCCGGTGGAGCGCTACGAGGATGTGAATGGCAAGAAGATCGGCAGCTCCCCAGTGCCCCTGTCTTGGCTTCGGGGAACGGGTGCCACCGGCGTGGCCGCGGGTCTGCCCTCTTACTACAACGACGTCAAGTCCGGGGTGTATGGCGGCGTGTTGACCTTCCTGAGTGCCGCGTCCCAGATCAAGCTGTTCGAGGTGGCGCCCAACTACATCCAGACCGGCATGGGCGCGACCTTCCCCGGTGCGCTGTCCATGAACAAGCAGACATGGGACCGGCTGGGGCCAGAAGGGCAGGCGGCTGTGCGCATTGCCTCGGACGCCTATGCCGCGCGGTATGTGGCCGACATGCAGACCTCGCTGGCGGCAGCCGAAGCCGCTTACCGTGCAGGGGGGGGCAAGATCACCTCGCTGTCTGCTGCCGAGCGTGAACGCTGGGCCAGGGCGATCGAGAATCCGGCCAGGGCCTGGATTGCCCAGAATGGCCAGCCCGCGCGTGATGTGCTGCGCGCTTACATGGACGCGATGCGGGCCGAAGGTGTGAAATTCGCCCGTGATTGGGACAAGGAGTGAAGTTGTCACCCTTGCGTCTGCTGGACGGCCTGACCCGGGGCATGAATGCCCTGGGTACCTGCCTGGTCCTGTTCATCATGGGGGTGGTGCTCACCGATGTCGTGGGCCGCAGCCTGTTTTCGCGTCCTCTGACCGGGACCGCCGAGATGGTGGCCATGTCGATTGCCGTGGTGGTGTACCTGCAATTTCCCAGCACCTTGGCCGCAGGTCGGGTGATCGCGGCCGATGGTCTGGTGGGCTGGCTGGGCCAGCGCTCGGTTCGGGCCGAGCAATGGTTGCTGGCCGTGCACCATGCCATGGGTTGCGCGCTCTTTGCAGTCACGGCCCGCTATGTCTGGCCTTTGCTGGTGATCGCGCGTGACAGTGGTGACTATTACGGCACACCCGCGATGTTCTCCTTTCCCAAGTGGCCGATCTTTGCCGTGATCTTCTTCGGCTGCGTGGTGATGGCGGTGCAGTACCTGGTCATGTCCGCAGGTTTTGCCCGCGCGGGCTGGCAGCGGCGCCGCTTCATCGAGGTCGACCCCGCCAACAAGGTGGTCTCATGAGTCCGCTGGAAATAGGCCTGACCGGATTTGCGGCACTCACCCTGCTCATTTACCTGGGCATGCACATCTCGACATCGCTCTTGCTGGTGTCTTTTGTGGGCATTGCCCTGATTCGGGACAACTGGGCACTGGCGGGGCAAATGCTGGGTCAGACCGCCACCGATGCGGTCACGGAATACGAGTTCGGCACGGCCCCGCTGTTTGTGCTGATGGGTTTCATGGTCATGGCCGCCGGCATGGGGCGTGACAGTTACACCGTGGCCGAGCGCATGTTCGGTCGCTTGCGGGGCGGCATTGGCCAGGCCACCGTGGTGGGCAATGCGATTTTTTCCGCAGTCACCGGGGTGTCGATTGCGGCGGTGGTGATGTTCACCCGCATGGCTGTCCCCGAGATGTTGCGCCGAGGCTACCCCGAGCGCTTGGCTGTGGGGGTGGTGGCGGGCTCGGCCATGCTGGGCATGCTGATCCCGCCTTCCGTGCTGATGATCATCTACGCCGTGATCACCGAGACTTCGATTGGCGACATGTACAACGCAGGCCTGATTCCCGGTCTGATTTTGAGCCTGGCCTTCATGGTCACCATCTGGGTGGTGGCCGGGCGCTACCCCGGGATTCGGCTAGCCAGTGAGGCGATCCGGCGTGAGGGCGGCGATGCCAGTGGCGCGGGCCTGGTCAGGATGGTGTTGCCAATCGCTGCGCTGATCGCACTGGTGCTGGGCGGCATGTACGCGGGCCTGTTCACCGCCACCGAAGCAGGGGCCGTCGGCGCCGCCGGGGCCACCGTCATTGCCCTGTTGCGCCGCGCACTCACGCCGCGCAGTTTCTGGCAAATCCTGATCGACACCGGCTACGTCACGGCTTCCATCGTGCTGATCATCGCCTCTGCCGCCATGTTCACGCGTTTTCTGGCCATCTCGGGGCTGCCCAGTTACATGAGCCAATGGATCGCCGCCCACCAGTACACACTGCTGTCGGTGATGCTGGTCTACATCGCGATCGTCTTGCTCTTGGGCACCGCGCTCGACAGTGTGTCCACCGTGCTGATCGCGGTGCCGGTGTTCGCACCGGTCTTCAAGGACATGGGCGCGGACCTGGTCTGGGTCGGGATCATCACCATGATCACGGTCGAGATCGGGATCATCACCCCGCCGCTGGGCATCAGCCCCTTCATCGTCAAGAGCACGCTCGATGCCCAAGGACTGGGTCAGCGCATTTCTTTGCGCGACATCTACCTGGGTTCCTTGCCCTTTGCTGCCGCAGCGCTGGTGGTGGTGGGACTGATCGTGGTCTGGCCGGGCTTGGCGCTTTGGTTCAAATGAACATCTCTTGCACAAGGACTCCACGTGTTCAAATATTTCCCCACCAATTACGTCTGGAACCTCTCGGTCGATCTGGCCATCGAGATGGGCGCGCGCATCGGCGAGATCGAGGCGATGTGCGCCCCCTTGCAGGAGGCCGCCAAGGCCCCCGATGCCGCCGGCACCCAGGCTTTTCGGGCCACCTGGCAGCAGATGGCCGACAAGCTCTGCGAGCTGGCCGCCGAGGACGAAGCGGCCGGCCGACTGCTGTCGGCTGGCGAAAAATACAACCGCGCTGCGACCTACCTGCTGACCTGCGAACGTCTGCAAGCCCATGGCGCTGAAGGCCGTGTGGCCCTGTACCAGCACTTTCTGAAAACCTTCGAGCGCGGCCTGCAATTGGCACGGGACAACTGCGAGCGGGTCACCATCCCCTACGAGGGCAAGGAACTGTCGGCCCTGTATGTGCGCGCCGAGAATGTGCAAGGACCTGCGCCCTTGCTGGTGCAGGTCAACGGCCTGGACTCCACCAAGGAGATGAAGTACCGGGTGGGCCTGCCGGGCTGGCTGGCCAGGCGTGGCGTGTCCTCGCTGCTGGTGGATCAGCCGGGGACCGGCGAGGCCTTGCGATTGCATGGGCTGACGGCCCGGTTTGACAGTGAGCACTGGGCCAGCCGCGTGGTCGATTGGCTGGAAACACGGCCCGAGGTGGACCACCGCCGCATCGGTTTGGAGGGCGTGTCGCTGGGCGGTTACTTCTGCCCGCGCGCCGTGGCCTTCGAACCGCGCTTTGCCTGCGGTGTGGCCTGGGGGGCCAACCACGACTGGCGCGATGTGCAAAAACGCCGCTTGCAAAAGGAAGGGAATTTGCCCGTGCCCCACTATTGGGCCCACGTGTGCTGGGTCTGGGGTGCGAAAGACATCGAGGACTTCATGCGCATCGCGCAGAACGTGCACCTGGACGGCATCCTGGACCGGATCCGTGTGCCCTTTCTCGTCACGCACGGCGAGAAAGATTCCCAGATCCCCCTGCAATGGGCGCACCGCACCTACGAGCAACTGGTCAACAGCCCCCGGCGTGAATTGAAAGTCTTCACCGAGCGCGAGGGCGGCGTGCAGCACTCCAGCTTCGACAACAGCATCAACGCCGGTCACTTCATTGCCGACTGGGTGGCCGAGGTGCTGGGTGGCCGAACCCAATGAAGCCGCGCACTTGGCCGGCGAAGCACTTGGATGGATCGACAAAGTTTTGCGAAAGAGAGGACCCCCATGAACATCATTGGACTCGATGAATTGCTGTTTGGCGTTGACGATGTGGCCGCCTGCACCCAGTACCTGCGCGATTACGGCTTGACCCCGGTGGGCGAGGCGGGCGAGCGCTTGGAGGCGGAGGACGGCACTGCGGTGGTGGTGCGCGCCAAGGACGACCCTGGGCTGCCGCCCGGTCTGGGGACCGCCTCGATGCTGCGCAAGACCACCTACGGCGTGGCCGACGCCGCAACACTGGAGGCCATTGCCACCGAACTGGGGCGCGACCGGGAGGTGTTGCGCCTGGCCGATGGCAGTCTCCAGACGGTCGATGACATGGGCTTTGTGCTGGGCTTTCAGATCACCGTGCGCCGCCCCTTGCAGGTGGCCGCTGAAGTGGTCAACAGCCCGGGCACGGGACAGGGCCGACCGGTCAATGACGTGGCGGTGGACGAGGGTGCTCCAGCGCGCCCACTCAGCCTGTCGCATGTGGTGTACTTTGTGCCCGACGAGACCCGGGCCGCAGCGTTTTACACACAGCGCCTGGGTTTTCGCGAAACCGACCGCCTGATCGGGGCAGGGGGCTTTTTGCAGCCTGCAGGCACCCAGGACCACCACACCTTGTTCATGATCCAGACCCCGCCCTTCATGCAGGGGGTGGAGCACTTCACCTTCCACATGGCCGGTCCTGGCGCGCTCATGCAGGCGGGTTACCGTTTTGCCGGCAAGGGCTACGAGTCTTTCTGGGGACCCGGTCGGCACAAGTTTGGCAGCAACTGGTTCTGGTACTTCAACAGCCCCTTGGGTTGCCATGTCGAGTACGACGCCGACATGGATCTGCACGACGCGCAGTGGAAGCCTCGCGCCGTGCCCATGAACGCCGAAGCCTCCCAGCTGTTCCTCTTCACACGGCGTGAAAAATGGGCGCCCGGTGGGCCACCCCCGGCTGGCCAGAAGGCGTCGCACTGAGGCCAGTCCAAGCACTTCCGATCAGGCCTTCGCCATGCCCCTGCCAAGTTGCGCCGACCACCCGTCCTGGACCACCCTGTGCCATGGCGAGTCGATTGCCGAGGGCCAGGCCCGTGGTTTCGATCTGGATGGACGGGGCCAAACCACGGTCTTCGTGCTGCGCTGGCAGGGCCAGTGGCGTGCCTGGTATGACTGGTGTCCCCACTGGCGCACCGGACCCATGGCCTGGCGACGCGACGCCTATTTTTCGGGCGATGGCCAGTCCCTGATGTGCCACGCGCACGGCGCACGCTTTGACCCCTTGAGCGGGGCCTGCACCCTCGGTCCCTGCCAGGGCCAGGCCCTGTGGCCTGTGGCCCTGCGGCTGGATCCGGCGGGCTGGGTCCAGATCGACCCCGCGCAGGGCCCCCCTTTGCCGGCCCCAGAAGTGGCCGGCGGCTTCGACGTCACTGACTTTCACCGACCTGCAACACAAGGAGACAACACATGACCCGACAACCCAAGACCCTGATCGTGGGGGGTGGTTTTTCCGGCATGGCCGCGGCCATCGAGATGAGAAAACACGGCGTGGACGTGGAACTGGTGGAGATGGACCCCGGCTGGCGTTCTTATGGCGCGGGCATCAGTTTGGGCAGCGCGACGCTGCGGGCCTTTCGCCAGTTGGGCGTACTGGACGCGTTCTTGCGCGAAGGCCATGCCGCCGATGGCGTCAAACTGTTTCTGGGCAATGGCCAACCCATTGGCGAATTGCCCACGCCGCGCCTGGCAGGCCCGGATGTGCCAGGCAGCGGCGCGATCATGCGGCCGGTGCTGGCGCGCATCCTCGCCGACGCCACCCGTGCCAGCGGCACCCGGGTGCGCTTGGGCGTGGGTTTCCAGGGCCTGACGCAAGATGCCGAGGGTGTCACCGTCCATTTTTCGGACGGCAGCCAGGGCCGCTACGACCTGGTCGTAGGCGCCGATGGTTTGTACTCCAGTGTGCGGGCGCATGTCTTTCCGGAAGCCAGCAAGCCGCGTTACACCGGTCAGGCGGTCTGGCGCGCGGTGCTGCAGCGTCCTGCCGAAGTCGACTGCATCATGATGTGGATGGGGCCGCAGACCAAGCCGGGGGTCAATCCCGTCTCCAGCAGCGAGATGTACATGTTCATCACCGAGCACCGCCCGGACAACGCGCATGTGGATCCGAAAGATTTCCCGCGCCTGATGCGCGCCCTGTTGCAAGACTTCAGTGCACCATTGCTGGCCACCTTGCGCGAGCAGATCACGGAAAACGCCAGCATTGTGTTCAGACCACTGGAGGCCATGCTCATGCCCCAGCCCTGGTACAAGGGCCGGGTGGTGCTCATCGGGGATGCGGTGCACGCCACCACCCCGCATCTGGCCTCGGGAGCCTGCATCGGCATCGAGGACGGTCTGGTGCTGGCCGAGTGCACCGCCTCGGCACTATCCCTGAGCGCCTCGCTGCAGGCTTTCCAGGACCGGCGCTGGGAGCGATGCCGAATGGTGGTGGAAAACTCCTTGCGCCTGGGCGAGATCGAGATGAGCCATGGCAGCAAGGACGAACACACGCAGATCATGCGCGAGTCGCTGATGGCGCTGGCCCAACCGATTTGATCCAGGAGAACAAACTATGAGCACGGATGCACCCAAGGTCGTACGCCCCGCGCGGACCGCCAGGCGGCTGGTCGATTTGTCGATCTACCTGGAAAACGATGTGGTCTCGGACCCGCCACCCCTGGCGCCCAAGATCACTTACCAAAAACACGCGGACACCATTGCCGAGTTCACCCAGTTGCTGCCAGGCACCCGGCCCGAGGACTATCCCGATGGCGAGGCGGCGGCGGTCGAATGGGTGACGCTCACGACCCACAACGGCACCCACCTGGATGCGCCCTGGCACTTCCATTCCACCCAGGACGCCAAGCTGGGCGGCGCCAGGCCCTCCATCACGATCGACGAGGTGCCCCTGGAGTGGTGCCTGCAACCGGGTGTGAAGCTGGACTTCCGGCACCTGCCCGATGGCTATGTGGCCACTGCCGCCGACGTGGAGGCCGAACTCGCCCGCATCGGCTGGACGCTGCAGCCGCTGGACATCGTGGTGGTCAACACCCGCGCCGGCTCGCGCTATGGCCACAACGACTATGTGCAGGCCGGTTGTGGCATGGGCTACGAAGCCACCATGTACCTGCTCGAGCGCGGGGTGCGCCTGACCGGCACCGACGCCTGGAGCTGGGACGCGCCTTTTTCTTACACCGCGCAAAAGGTGGCCGCCACCGGCGACACCAGCCTGATCTGGGAAGGCCACAAGGCAGGTCGCGACATCGGCTACTGCCACCTGGAGAAGCTGCACAACCTGGAGGCTTTGCCCCCGCATGGCTTCACCATCAGCTGCTTTCCACACAAGATCCGCGGGGCCTCGGCCGGCTGGACGCGGGCGGTGGCCATTTTGGATGAGGTGTGAATGAGCACGTCCTTTCCCCCCATCGTTCGCACGGTCACCGGTCACGACGCGCAGGGCAAGGCCGTGGTCATCTCGCACGGACCGCTGCCGCACGTGGCCTCTATTGCGGCGATTCCCGGGACCACTTTCCACGAGGTCTGGTGCACCGAAGGCGCTCCGGTGCGCGTGGACAACGGCCCTGACCCGAGCCTGGGTCCCTTGCAGCTCAAGCCGCCAGCGCAGGGCACCCGCATCCGATTTGTCGACATCCCGCCGGACACCGAGGAGTTCCTCCAAACAGGGGCGACGCGCATGCACGATGCCTTCAGCCAAATCGGGGACACCGCCGCCTCCACGGTCCAGGCGCATTCGCCGCACCCGCTGATGCACAGGACCGAGTCGGTGGACTACGGCATCGTCATCGAGGGCGAGATGACCCTGGTGCTCGACGACAGCGAGGTGGCGCTCCAGCCGGGCAGTGTCGTGATCCAGCGTGGCACCAACCATGCTTGGGCCAACCGTTCGGGCCGGCCCTGCCGGATGTTGTTCATCCTGATCGATGGCCAGTACGCGCCCGAGCTGGCGCAGGCATTGGCCGCACGTGCATGACCCTGGCCGCTGACAACGACAAAACCTGCCCCTGCTCTGTGTCTTAACCCTGTCCACACCCCCTTGCCATGAAACTCGCCACTTTGCCCAACCAGACCCCCGACGGTCAGCTGGTCGTCGTCTCCTCCGATGGCCGCCTTTGCGCCAGTGCCCAGGCCATCGCCCCCAGCTTGCAGGCGGCGCTCGAACGTTGGCAAGAGGCCGAACCTGCGCTGCGCGCGCTCGCGGCTGCCCTGGACGCCGGCCGCTGCCCCCAGGCCCAGGCATGGGACGCCCGGCAGGCCCTGGCCCCGTTGCCACGTGCCTGGCAATGGCTCGACGGCTCGGCCTTCCAGTCCCACGGCGACCTGATGGACGTGGTCTTCAAGGTCGAGAAGAAAAACGACCCGAGCCGCCCGCTGATGTACCAAGGCCTGTCCAACCAGTTCATCGCCCCCAGCGCCGATGTGCCGTTGCCGAGCGCTGACGATGCGATCGATTTCGAGGGCGAGTTCGGCGTCATCACCGACGCCGTGCCCATGGGCACCTCCCCGGCCGATGCGCGAAAGCACATTCGGCTGGTGGTCCTGATCAACGACTGGTCTCTAAGGCGCCTCGCGCCGGTGGAGATGAAGACCGGTTTTGGCTGGATCCATGCCAAACCCGCCTGCAGCATGGCGCCCATCGCCGTGACCCCCGACGAACTGGGTGCCGCTTGGCGCGATGCACGCCTGCAGATGCGGCTGGAGGTGGACTGGAACGGCCAACGCTTCGGTGCAGCCCATGGGGGCGCCATGGCCTTTGGCTTCGACGAGTTGGTCGCCCATGCGGCCTACAGCCGTGATCTGGTGGCCGGCACGGTCGTGGGCTCCGGCACCGTCTCCAACCCGGATTACCGGACCGTGGGCTCGTCTTGCATCGCCGAGCGCCGCGCCATCGAAATGGTGGACCTGGGGGAGCCGAAAACCGCGTACATGGCTTTCGGCGACCGGGTCAGGATGCAGGCGCGGCACGAGGACGGACGGGACGGACCGTTTGGCGCGATCGACCAGCAGGTGGTGCAGCGACACATTTCGGGATCCGGCGCATGAAGGTGCTGGTGACCGGCGCCGGCGGCTTCATCGGCCGGGTTTTGGTGGCGCAACTGCTGGCCGAGGGCCTGTCAGGTCAGCCCGTGACCCAACTCACCGGGCTGGATCTGCAGCTGCCGCCATGCCCCGATGCGCGCTGGCGTGGTGTGACCGGCAGCGTGGCCGACCCGCAGGTGTTGGCCCAGGCCCTGCAGCCACCGCCCGATGTCGTGTTTCACCTGGCCTGCCTGCCCGGTGGGGCCGCAGAGGCGCAGCCGCTGCTCGGTCGGCAGGTCAACCTCGATGCGACGGTGGCGCTTTTCGAAGCGCTCCACCGACCCCAAGCGCCGCCCCGCGTGGTGTACGCCAGCTCGGTGGCGGTTTACGGCGAGGATTTGCCCGAACTGGTCGATGACGACACGCCTGCCGCGCCCGGATTGAGTTATGGCGCGCACAAGCTGATCGGCGAGATTGTGCTGGCCGATGCGGCACGGCGCGGTGGCTTGCTGGGTTGCTCGCTGCGCTTGCCCGGCGTGGTGGCCCGGCCCGGGCCGGGCAGCCAACTGATGTCGGCCTTCATGAGCCAGCTTTTTTGGCGTTTGAGCGAGGGCCAGCCCATCGAGTTGCCCGTGCGCGCCGAGGGCACCGCCTGGTGGATTTCGGCCCAGTGCTGTGCCCAGAACCTGCGCCTGGCGGCTGTCGCCGACCTCGGACCCGGCGGACCCTTGGGGGCGCGCCGGGTGGCCCTGATGCCGGCACTGTGGCTCAGCATGCAGCAGGTGGTGGACGCGCTGGCCGAGCGTTTCGGTCCGCACACGCAGGCCTGCGTCAGCAGTCGACCTCAAGACAGGGTGGACCGGCTGTTTGCACGCTACCCACGCCTGCGCACCCCTCTGGCGGAACGCCTGGGGCTGCGCCACGATGGCACGGCACAGAATTTGGTAGAAAGGGTCCTCGCAGGCAAGGCCTGAGGCCAGGGCCTTGCCGGGATGGCCCTTCAACCATTCGTTCAAATCTCCAACCGCTGGTGCATCCGGACTTGCTGTGAGGGCCGAAGGGGCATAACTTCATCCGGCCACCCAAGGGTGGCGGATATTTTCCTTCACTCCTCCAGAGGTTCACGACCATGCTTCATCGCTCATTGACCCGAATTTTCTGTCCCATCGTGCTGGCCAGTTGGCTCCCCAGCGCTGCGATGGCCCAGACCCAGTCCCAGGGTTTCTACGCCACGCTCTATGGCCAACACAGCCAGATTGCTGCGTCCAATTTCACAGAATCCGGAGCCCTTGGGGCGGGCCAAGGCCTGCGCGCCGAGTTTGGCAGTGGCTTCGGTTTGGGTGGGGACTTGGGCTATCGCTATGGAAATGGCTGGGCATCCGAGGTCGAATGGAATTACAGGCGTCATCCGCTGAATGCGCTGCGCAAGGACGGCAGCCAACTGTCGCGCGATGGGGATTTTGCATCGAACATCCTGCTCATCAATGGTTTGCGCCGCTTCCAGATGTCAGGCGGCTGGACGCCTTACCTGGGGGCGGGCATCGGATGGGTTCAAGAGATCGACATGGACATCGCCCCTAGCCATGCGGGCGCACAACGGGGTTACTCGGCGGGCAGCAAGTCAGCATTCCAGTTCATTGCGGGTGCCGAATACATGCTTTCCCCCAAGTGGCGTCTGATTGCCGATGCGCGCTGGCTTCGGATATCCCCTGTCCGACTGGACAATGAAGAGAGCAACCCTGGGGGCAGTGCCGGTCCGCTGAAATACACACCTGTTTCAGTTCAGTTGGGTGTTCGCTACAGCTTTTGAGGCATGCTCGACGCGGTATTGGGCAGCATCGCCAAAGCGGGCGAGCACCTGAGCGCGACGGCGGCGGCTGACCGGGACCTCGCGGCCATCGCTCATCAGGCAAACGGCACTGGCGGCGGTTCGCCGGACACTGACAACATGACCAGCAGCCACCCACCAGGACCGGTGCACGCGCAGGCCGTTTTCAGCAGTTTCGGATTCAACATCGGCCAATGCCCCCAGAATCAGCGCGCAACCGCGTGTAGTCCAGACACGCAGATACTGCAATTCGGAACGTACCGCGATGACGTCAGAGCCAAGTTCCGCTGGAAGTCGCTCACGCCAGGCCGCAGCTGCTGGCGTGGGCGAACTTGAGCCGATGATGGCCGGATTGACCTTGTCAGACAGCTGAGCCGCAGCCTGAAGCATCTCTTGACTCGGAGCACCCTCGCTGTTGCGCGTTTGTCCGTGCAGCAAAGGTGTCATCAGCCAGTGCAAACGGGGCAGGCAAATCAGTGCCCAGGCGGTGGTGACTGGACCGACAATGTCCAGGTATTCTTGGATCAGGGGGTGGATGCCGAGGCCGTTCGCGCTGTCCTCTTGGGCTCCGGCGGTGTAGCCCAGCCACCCCTCCATCAGACCCTCTCCGATCAACCAGTAGATGGGCGTGAGCACCACAGCGCCGAGCAAGCCCGACAACAAAACCAATGACCAGCAGGGTGCACGGCTTGCGCCAAAGCGCCCTGTGAGCAGGTGCAAAACCCACTGCAGGACGACCAGCCCAGAGGCAATCTGCAAGGTCCAAAACAGCACACGCATGGGCAGCGGTGCCGTGAAGCCGACGTCGGGCTCCAGCGTCAGCACGAGTGCCAGGAAAGTCAGACCGACGATCGTCAGATAGCGCAAGATGCCTTCAGGACCCGCCTGGTTTCTCACGCTTGTACTGGCTGATGAGGTGGAAAATTCAGTGGTACGCATGCTGGACGGAAAGCCAATGGTTGGGCGCTACAATTTCAAAAATACACCGAGTTGTGATTGTCTGAGTTTGTAGGCCCGGGCGTTACCATTTCACCTGAACCTCAGGCCCATTCCATTTTCAAATCGATTCCCCTATGCGACGCCTGATTTTGCTGGGCACCTTGCTCACACTGCCTTGGCTGCAAGCCTGCACCGTCCTGGCCATCGCGGATGTGGCCGCTTCGACCGTGGTTTATGGCGTCAAAAC
>JAIXXW010000256.1 GCA_027490555.1 Comamonadaceae bacterium
ACGGTGGTGGACGCGTATTTGTCGCCCATCCTGCGCCGCTATGTGGACCAGGTGGCCAGCGAGATGCCGGGCGTGAAGCTGATGTTCATGCAGTCCTCCGGTGGCCTCACCGACGCCCAGGTGTTTGCGGGCAAGGACGCGATCCTGAGCGGCCCGGCCGGCGGCATCGTGGGCATGGCCCGCACCGCGCAGCTGGCGGGGCACGACAAGGTGATCGGCTTTGACATGGGCGGCACCTCGACCGATGTGTCTCACTTTGCCGGGCATTTCGAGCGCGAGTTTGAAACCCAGGTGGCCGGGGTGCGCATGCGGGCCCCGATGATGAGCATCCACACCGTGGCGGCCGGCGGCGGTTCGCTGCTGGCCTTTGACGGTGCGCGTTTCCGGGTGGGGCCCCAAAGTGCGGGTGCCAACCCGGGCCCGGCCAGTTACCGGCGCGGCGGTCCATTGGCCGTGACCGATGCCAATGTGATGGTGGGCAAGGTCCAGCCCCGGTTTTTCCCATCGGTTTTCGGGCCGGATGCCCGCCAGCCCCTGGACGCCGAGGTGGTGCGGGCGCACTTTGGAAAAATGGCCGAGCAGACGGGCCGTGCGCCCGAGGATGTGGCGCATGGCTTCATCCAGATCGCGGTGCAGCAGATGGCCAATGCGATCAAGAAAATTTCGGTCGCGCGCGGTTATGACGTGACGCGCTACACCCTGCAGTGCTTTGGTGGCGCAGGCGGGCAGCACGCCTGTCTGGTGGCCGATGCCCTGGGCATGACGCAGGTGCTGGTGCACCCGCTGGCGGGCGTGCTCTCGGCCTATGGCATGGGCCTGGCCGACCAGAACGTGATGCGCGAGGAAAGCATCGAGCGGCGCTTGGAGGCCGCGGCCATGCCGTGGATGGCCGAGCGCTTGCAAGCCTTGGGGGCCGCCACGCGTGCCGCCTTGGGCGCGCAAATGGGTGGACACGCCGCCAGTGCCGATCGCATCGAACTGCGCCAACGCGTGCATTTGCGCTACGAGGGCACCGACTCGGCGCTGGTGGTGCCCTGGGGCGATCAGGCCCAACTGGTGGCCGCATTCGAAGCGGCTTACCGCCAGCGCTTTGCCTTTTTGATGCAGGGCAAGGCCCTGGTGGTCGAGGCGGTGTCGGTCGAGGCCGTCTTGCCCGGCGATGCCCCCGCTGAGCGGGTCCATGCCCTGCACCCGCCGCGCGAGGTGCCGCGCCGCGACACGGTGCGTGTGTATGCAGACAACGCCGCTGGGCAAGCCCAGTGGCAAGACGCGGCGCTGGTGGTGCGCGAGGACCTGCGCCCTGGCGACGTGATCGATGGCCCGGCCATCATCGCCGAGCAAAATGCCACCACCGTGGTGGAGGCGGGCTGGCAGGCGCGCCTGACGGCGCTGGACCATTTGCTGCTGGTGCGGGTGCAGGCCAGGGCGGTGCGGCACGCGGCCGGCACACAGGCCGACCCGGTGCTCTTGGAGGTGTTCAACAACCTGTTCATGAACATCGCCGAGCAAATGGGCCTGCAGCTGCAGAACACGGCCTATTCGGTCAACATCAAGGAGCGGCTGGACTTTTCTTGTGCCCTGTTCAGTGCCGAAGGGCAGCTGATCGCCAACGCGCCGCACATGCCGGTGCACCTGGGCTCCATGGGCGAGAGCATCCAGACCGTGATCCAGGAGAACCGGGGCCGCATGCAGCCGGGCGATGTGTTCGTGCTGAACGACCCTTACCACGGCGGCACGCATTTGCCCGACATCACCGTGATCACCCCGGTGTACCTGGAGGGCCATGCAGCGCCCGTCTTTTATGTCGGCTCGCGTGGGCACCACGCCGATGTGGGCGGCCTCACGCCGGGCTCCATGCCACCGTTTTCCACCCGCATCGAAGAAGAGGGCGTGCAGATCAACAACGTCAAACTGGTCGAGGCGGGCCAGCTGCGAGAAGCCGAGATGGTGGCCCTGCTGCAAAGCGGCGAATACCCCTCGCGCAACCCGGCGCAGAACATGGCCGATCTGAAAGCGCAGATCGCCGCCAATGAAAAAGGGGTGCAGGAGCTGCGCCGCATGGTGGACCAGTTTGGACTGGATGTGGTGCAGGCCTACATGCGCCATGTGCAGGACAACGCCGAAGAATCGGTGCGCCGGGTCATCACCCGCCTGAAGGACGGCCGCTTCACCTTGCCGCTGGACAATGGCGCGCAGATCCAGGTGGCCGTGCGGGTGGATGCGGCGCAGCGCACGGCCGAGATCGACTTCACGGGCACCAGCGCGCAGTTGACCAACAACTTCAATGCGCCCCGGGCGGTCTGCATGGCGGCGGTGCTGTACGTGTTCCGCAGCCTGGTGCAGGACGACATCCCGCTGAACGCGGGTTGCCTCAAGCCCCTGAAGGTCATCATCCCGCAAGGCTCCATGCTCAACCCCAACCCGCCGGCATCGGTGGTGGCGGGCAATGTGGAAACCTCCACCTGCATCACCAACGCCCTGTTCGGTGCCCTCGGGGTGATGGCGGGCAGCCAGCCGACCATGAACAACTTCACCTTTGGCAATGCGCGGGTGCAGTACTACGAGACCATCTCGGGCGGCAGCGGTGCCGGGGGGCTCTACGACGCGCAAGGCGATGGGGTGGGCGGTTTTGACGGCACCTCGGTGGTGCAGACGCACATGACCAATTCGCGCCTGACCGACCCGGAGGTGCTGGAGTTCCGCTTCCCGGTGCGCCTGGAAAGCTACGCCATCCGTCAGGGCTCGGGCGGCGCAGGGCGCTGGCGGGGTGGCGACGGTGGCGTGCGCCGGGTGCGCTTTTTGGAGCCGATGACGGCAGGGATTTTGTCCAACGGCCGGGTGCATCCGGCCTTTGGCATGGCCGGTGGCCACAACGGCTTGCCCGGCATCAACCGGGTGGTGCGCGCCGATGGCTCGGTGGAAGAATTGGCCCACATTGGCCAGGTTGAGATGCGGGCCGGCGATGTGTTCGAGGTCCACACCCCTGGCGGGGGCGGGTTCGGCCAGGCCTGAGCCGACCCGACAGGGGGGAGGGCAGGCCGGCCTGCCAAGCCCCGTGCAGCGTGGGCATCACGGGGGAGCGGCCGCAGGCTGGGCGCCTGACCCGCCGGCGGGCCGGCTTGCCGCTGCCGGGGCGCTGTAGGCCCGCCCGTGCACCCGCACGCCCTGGTCCGACAGGCTTTGCGCCTTGTGCGGGCCCAGGCCCTTGACGCGGCGGGTGGCATCCTCCCAGTCCTTGAAAGGCATTTTTTGGCGCTCGTGCATGAGCGCCTGGGTGAGGGCGGGGCCGACGCCTTGCAGCGCGTCGAGTTCGATTTCCTTGGCTTGGTTCAAGTCCAGGGGCTGCGCCCAGCTCAGGCCGGCCCAGCTCCAAACCAAGAGGGATGTGGCGATGGTCTTGCGCATGTCCTGGCTCCCTGGGGTGGCTGCCATCTGGGGCAGCAGGGCCCATTGTCAACAGCGCCACTCGCGAGGAGCAGGGTGGATACCCTGATTTTTTTAAATCAAAAGGATTGATTTCTCAGATTTCTTCCACCCGTCTGGGTGGGTAGCTGTCCCAGGCCTGGCAACCGGGACAGTGCCAAAAATGCTCCCGGGCTTCGAAACCGCAAGCGGCGCAGCGGTACCTGGCCAGGGGTTTGGTGGCGTGTTCGAGCGCTTTTTGCACCGCCTCTGGCAAGCCGGACGGACCCGCTCCGCCACGGGCCAGCCAACGGCTGGCCGCCGTCAAGGACGGGTGGTTTTGCAGGTGGCCCAGATAGCGCTGCAAAGCCGCTTGGTCGGGGTCCGTGGGCCCAGGCCCGGGCTGTGGCGGCAGGGCCGTGATGGCGTTCAGCACATCGATGCAGGGCTGCTTTTGGTAATGCGCCTCGAGCAAACGGGCGGCCTCGGGGACCCTGTCGCAGGCTTGGGCGGCCATGACCAGGGTCGCTGCCGCCAAGGGGGCAGCGCTGTCATGGCGCTCGAACAAAACCGACAAAGTCTCGAAGGCCTGGCGGAACTGGCCCTGGCTCAGCTGCAGTTGTCCCAGCAAAATCCGGGGGCGGGCCGCCTGGGGCTGATCCTGCAGGCTGGTGTGCAGCAAGCGGGCCGCTGCTTCGGCGTCTCCTTTTTGGACCCACTCCCTGGCTTGCTCGCATTGGTAGTGCGCCATGCGGACCCCGAAATCCACTTCGCCCGATTTTTCCAACAGGCGCGCCACGGCCGCGGCCTCGGACCATTCCCGGGAGCGTTCGTAGATGGCCATGCGCGCCAGCCGGGCCTGGCCTTCGTACGAGGTGCCCTCGAGCTTGCGCAGGGCCTCTTCGGCGCGGTCGAGCAAGCCCGCTTTCAGATAATCCAGCGCCAGGCCATGCTGGGCCCTTTGCCGGTCCGCCTGGCTCAGGTCGGCACGGGACAAGAGGTGCTCATGCACCCGGACGGCGCGGTCGTATTCGCCGCGACGCCGAAACAGATTGCCCAGCGCAAAATGCAGCTCCGAGGTGTCGGGGTCGTTTTGCACCGCCTCGATGAAGGCATCGATCGCCTGGTCTTGCTGCTCGTTGAGCAGGTAATTCAGGCCTTTGAAATAGGCGCGTGGTGCCTGCCGGTTGGCCAGGCGCATCTGGCGCAAATCCAGCCGGGACGCCACCCAGCCCAAGGCAAATGCGGTGGGCAGGCCCAGCAAGATCCAGGTCAGGTCAAATTCCACGCGGCATCTCCGGGGCGGTCGAGGGCGTTGGCGGGGTCGCCGGGCTGGCTGCGGCCGCAGGCTGGCTTTGCTTGACGGCCTGGCGTTCACGCCACCAGCGGGGCACCATCCCCAACACACCGACCACCACACCCAGGGTGAAGGCGGACAAGACCACCAGCACCGTCGGCGCAGACCAGTAGGTGCTGAAAAAGAAGTTCACACGGGTTTCTTGCTGGTTGTTCAGCGCAAAGGCGAACAGGGTGAAGAAAACAGCCGCCTTCAGTAGCCATTGAAGCAGCCGGAGCAGACGTTTCATGGTGTGGCCTCGGGAGATGAAACCATTCTAACGGCGCGAAGCCGCTCCCAGGGCTGCAAAGGCCAGGCCAGGGGGCATCATGCCTTGGGTTTGGCCGCGGGCGCGGTCTGGCCCGCTGCGCTGGCGTCCACGGCTTCGCGCAGGGCTTTGCCGGGTTTGAAATGGGGTACCCGTTTTTCGGGGATTTGCACGCTCTCGCCCGAACGCGGGTTGCGGCCGATGCGGGGGGGGCGGCGGTTGATCGAAAAACTGCCGAAGCCGCGAATCTCGATGCGATGACCCTTGGCCAGCGCGTCGCTCATGGCGTCGAGCACCGTCTTGACGGCCAATTCGGCGTCACGGTGGGTGAGCTGAGCAAAGCGTGCCGCGAGTTCTTCAACCAGATCGGAGCGGGTCATGTCTTCACCTTCTTGGGGTCGTGGGGCTTGACGCGTTTGCCTGCCCGTCTGAAAAAAGCCTGCCCCCGTGACAGGGGCAGGCTCCATCGACAGCCAGCGTCTTCAGACCAGGCTGATCAGTTGTTGTCGAGCTTGGCGCGCAGCAAAGCGCCCAGGCTGGTGGTGCCAGCGTTGTCGCTCTTGGACTGCTGAGACAGCGAGGCCATGGCTTCTTGCTGGTCGGCCTGGTCCTTGGCCTTGATCGACAACTGGATGTTGCGGGTCTTGCGGTCCACGTTCACCACCACAGCGGTGACTTCGTCGCCGACCTTGAGCACATGGCTGGCGTCTTCCACGCGGTCGCGCGAAATTTCGGAAACGCGCAGGTAACCCACGACGTCTTCGCCCAGATCGATTTCAGCGCCCTTGGCGTCCACCGACTTGACCTTGCCGGTGACGGTCTGGCCTTTGTCGTTGATCGACACGAAGGTGGTGAAGGGGTCGGAGTCGAGCTGCTTGATGCCCAGGCTGATGCGCTCGCGGTCCACATCCACGGCCAACACGATGGCTTCCACTTCCTGGCCCTTCTTGAATTCGCGCACAGCGTTTTCGCCGGTTTCGTTCCAGGACAGGTCGGACAGGTGCACCAGACCGTCGATGCCGGCAGCCAGGCCCACGAACACGCCGAAGTCGGTGATCGACTTGATCGGACCCTTGACGCGGTCGCCACGCTTGGTGTTTTGCGCGAACTCTTGCCAGGGGTTGGCACGGCATTGCTTCATGCCCAGCGAAATGCGGCGCTTGTCTTCGTCGATCTCGAGGACCATGACTTCAACTTCGTCACCCAGGGACACGATCTTGGATGGGGCCACATTCTTGTTGGTCCAGTCCATTTCAGACACGTGCACCAGGCCTTCGATACCGGGTTCGAGTTCCACAAACGCACCGTAGTCGGCGATGTTGGTGATCTTGCCGAACATGCGGGTGCCCTGAGGGTAGCGGCGGTTGACGCCCATCCAGGGGTCGTCGCCCATCTGCTTGAGGCCCAGCGAGACACGGTTTTTCTCGGTGTCGAACTTGAGGATCTTGGCGGTGATTTCCTGACCGGCGGTGACCACTTCCGAAGGGTGACGGACACGGCGCCAGGCCATGTCGGTGATGTGCAGCAAGCCGTCGATGCCGCCCAGGTCCACGAAGGCACCGTATTCGGTGATGTTCTTGACCACGCCGTGCACGATGGAGCCTTCGCGCAGGGTTTCCATCAGCTTGGCACGCTCTTCGCCCATCGAAGCTTCCACCACAGCGCGGCGGGACAACACCACGTTGTTGCGCTTGCGGTCGAGCTTGATGACCTTGAATTCCATGGTCTTGTTTTCATAGGGTGACAGGTCTTTGGTGGGACGTGTGTCCACCAAGGAGCCTGGCAAGAAAGCGCGGATGCCATTGACCAGCACAGTCAGGCCACCCTTGACCTTGCCGCTGGTGACGCCCGTGACAAACTCGCCCGATTCCAGGGCTTTTTCCAGGGACATCCACGAAGCCAGACGCTTGGCGGTGTCGCGCGACAAGATGGTGTCGCCGTAGCCGTTTTCGATGGAGCCGATGGCCACGGAGACAAAGTCGCCGACCTGCACTTCGACTTCACCCTGGTCGTTCTTGAACTCTTCGAGGGGGACATAGGACTCGGACTTGAGACCGGCGTTGACCACCACGAAGTTGTGTTCAATGCGCACCACTTCGGCGGTGATGACTTCACCAGGGCGCATTTCGGTGCGTTGCAGGGATTCCTCGAAGAGGGCGGCAAAAGATTCAGACATGTGATTTCCTCATCCACAAATGCAGGACTGACGAACGCGGGATGCGTCGTTTCCAGGAGCTGACTGTGGCGGTTGCGTGTTGCGGTGTGATCCGCGGTGGGTTGAACAAAACCACCTGGCCAGTGTGCATGCTGCACGAAGAGAGCCAGAGGGCGCTTCGGTCCAGCCTGCACAGGGCGGGCTGGTTTGGCGGTGTTCGCAAGGATTTATCCGAACACTTGCCGGCTTTGCCACCAGACCATCACCTGTTCCACCGAAGCTTCGATGGTCAAGGACGAGTTGTCCAGTTGCAAGGCATCTTGTGCCGGCCGCAAAGGCGCGACGCTGCGGGACATGTCCCGGGCATCACGCGCTTCCAGGTCGGCGCGAAGGCTGTCGATGTTAGCCGAAATCCCCTTGGAAATCAATTGCTTATGCCTTCTTTCGGCCCTTTGGGCCGCGCTGGCGGTCAAAAACACCTTCAGGGG
>JAIXXW010000199.1 GCA_027490555.1 Comamonadaceae bacterium
GGCCTGCTGGCGCGTCAAGGGCAAGCCGTGTGCGCCCAGGCGCTCGCCGATCTGCGCCATTTCGGCAAAGTACAGGTCCTGCCGGTCCGGGTTCAGAGGCTGCAGCGACAGGTCCTGGTAGGCCTGCAAAAAGCTGGTGGTCTCGCCCAGGTGCACCCAGCGGATCAGCTCGGGGTCGTTGGCCACATAAGGGCTGCCGTCGGGCAGCGTGCCGCGGATCTGCGCATGGATGCGGTTGACCCGCTCAATGGCCTGCAAAGCCGTGGCCGTGCCGCCATAGGTGGTGGTGGCCACAAACAAGGCGGTGCGCCCCAGCCGCGCCTGCAGCTGGGTGCGAAACCGGGAATGGTCCCACACCGCCGCCAGCGCCCGGGGGTGCAGCGCCTGCAGCAGCAGCGAGGACAGGCCCCCGGTCATCATGGCCACAAAGTGCGCGTGCACCTGCCAGGTGGCCGAATCGGGGCCGAACAGCCCCGGGTCGCCCGCAGGCTGCAAAAAGTCCCGCGCATCGCCGGTGGCGCCGGTCATGGCGCGCACCCGCTGGCCCAGCTGGTTTTTGAGCTGTGCCTCCAGCTGCGCCCGCATCGGTGCCCCCAGCAGGTCCAGCGTGCGCCAAGCAGCGCACAGAGGCCCAGCGGGCCCTGCGGACGCAGGCCCGGCGCCAGACAACAGCGCATGGAAAAAAGAGGATCGCGGCATGGCCCCAAAGACAGTCACAACAGGCCCGAGTGTGGTCCAAGCCGGATCAGGCTGCAGACCGAAGGCCATGGCAGGCCCCGCGCGGCCCGGGGCACGCCCCGAACGCGCCCAATAACCCGGTACAAATCAAGTGCATTGCAGGCCGTCGTGCCCTGCAATTCGGGCCATGAAGGAACATCCGGGGCTTATTTTTCGGAGACTTCTCTATGGCTTGGCTGGATTTCATAAAAAATGGCAATGAACTGAGCGAATTGCTGATTGAGGGGCAAAACCCCTACGGCACCCAGCTGCTCAAGCAAGCCGATGTGGACCAGATGCGCCAGCACATCCAGCCCGATGAGCGGGTGCTCGCTTATGTGCTGGGCCGTGTGGTCTTGGCCGGCCGTGGCCTGTGGTTGCTGACCGACCGCCACCTGTTGATTTCGGAAAACGACACGGGTAGCCTGGTGCACCACTTTGCGCTGCGGGACATCACCGAGGCCGAGTGCCTCAAAGGCAAATACGGTTACACCTTGCGTGTCACGGCCGCAGGCCAGCAGCGCAGTGTGTACGGGGCTTCGGCCCACATGGCCGCGGTGTTTTACCGCGCCCTGGCCCAGAAGGCGCCTTGCAGTCCGGTCTTCAAGCCCACCGCGCTGAACGCCGATGACGTGGCCGAGGTGGTGCACCATTTTTCGGACGCGGCGCTGCGTCTGCAGCCTGTGGCGCTGGTCAATGCCGATGCGCGGGCCCTGATCGCCCAGCTGGCCCAGGATGCGGCCCAGCAGGGCTGGCTGCAGGCCAGCGAAGCCAGCCAGCTGCGCACCGCCGAAGCCGCGCACTGAGCCCGGCTCAGGGCCGGCTGGCTTCGATCCGCTTCAGGTCGAAGCCCAGGCCGTCCAGCTTGCCCAGCAGCGCCTGGTAAGTGGGCGCGGGCAGCTGGGGGCTGCGCGACAGAATCCACAGGTACTCGCGCCGGGGCTCGCTCACCACCACCCACTGGTAGTCCGGGTCCAGATCGATGATCCAGTAATCCCCCCAGACCAGCGGGATGAAGGACAGCCATTCGGGGGCAAAGCGCACTTGGAGTTGGGGCGATGTCGGCCCGCCGATTTGCCGGGCCGCTCCCAGCGCTTCGCGCCACTGCCCCTTGTCGGTTTTGCAGCGGTTGAGCACCTGCACCCGGCCATCGGCTTGCAAGGTGTAGGTGGCCTGGGTGCTGCTGACGCAGCCGGACTGGAACCGGTTGGGGTATTTGGCAATCTCGTACCAGGTGCCCATGTAACGCGGCACATCCACGGCGGCCACGGTTTTCAGCGGCGCGGGCTCGGCCCAGGCCGGGGGGCCAAGCAGGCACAGCGCACAGGCCAGGGCCAGCCACAGGCGGGGTGTTGGGGCTTCGGGGTTCATACCACGATCGGGTTCAAAGCCCCGTCCATGCTCATGCAGATGCCGGTGATGTAACTGGCTTTGGGCGAAGCCAAAAACAGCACCGCGTTGGCGATTTCTTCGGGCTGGGCCATGCGCCCGAGCGGGATTTTGGCGACCGACCGGGCCATGACCTCGTCCGGGCTCAGGCCTTGGACGCGGGCCTCTGCGGCCAGGCCTTCGTGCAGCCGGTCGGTCAGGGTCAGACCGGGGTTGACGGCGTTGACGCGGATGCCCAGCGCCCCGTAAGCGGCGGCCATGCCGGCGGTCACCAGCATCAGGGCCGCGTTGGCCGCACCCCCGGGCAGGTGGATCGGGCTGGCCACTTTGCCGCCATTGCCCACCACGTTCACCACTGTGCCCTGCCCGCGTGCGGCCATGCGCTGGACCACCGGCGTGAGCATGTGGATGGTGGTGAAGTACTTGGCCTGCATGGCGTCGGCAAAGGCTTCGGGGGTGAGTTCGGGCGCGGGCGTGCGTTTGGCCGCACCGGCCGAGTTGACCAGCAC
>JAIXXW010000233.1 GCA_027490555.1 Comamonadaceae bacterium
CACACAAAGGACATGACGATGGCAATACCCTGGTTGATGGCCCTCAAAGTGATTCCCTGGGGGGATGTGATCGAGCACGCGCCTTCGGTGCTCAAGGCCGCGCGCAAGCTGATGGAACGCCAACCGCCCGAGGCGCCCGGCCAGGCCGGCGCGTCGGGCTCGACCGCCCCGGTCAGTGCGGTGCCCACCCTGGGGGAACTCAAAAACGCCCTGCTCGCCGCTCAGGGTCAGATCGAGCGGCAGGCCCAGACCCAGCGCGAACTGTCTGAAACCCTGGCCGAGTTGGCCGAGCAAAATGCCCGCCTGGTCAGCACCGTGGAGGTGCTGCGCTTGCGCACGCGGGTCTTGGTGTGGGCCGGTGCAGCGATGTTGCTGTGGCTGGCGCTGCTGACCTGGTGGGCCTGAAAGTGGCTCAGGCTGCCAGTGCGGCCTCGATGTCCTTGGCGATTTTTTCGGGCGAATCCTGCGGCGCATAGCGCTTGATCACGCGGCCATCGCGCCCCACCAGGAATTTGGTGAAATTCCATTTGATGGCCTTGCTGCCCAAAATGCCGGGGGCTTCGGCGGTGAGCCATTGGTACAACGGGTGGGCACCGTCGCCATTGACCTTGATCTTGCTCATCATCTGGAAGCTCACGCCGTAGTTCTTCTGGCAGAAGTTGGCGATTTGTGCGTCGTCGCCCGGGTCTTGGCTGCCGAACTGGTTGCAGGGAAAACCCAGCACCGCCAAGCCTTGCGCGGCGTATTGCTGGTGCAGCTTTTCCAGACCACTGAACTGGGGTGTGAAGCCGCAGGCGCTGGCGGTGTTGACGATCAGCATCACCTGACCCTGGTAGCGGGACAGGGGCACGGTTTGGTGGTCGATGCTTTGGGCTTCGAAGTCGTACAGGCTCATGGTGGGCTTTCAGGGGATGAGGTGACGGGCCTGCATCATGCCATTTCTGGACCGATTCAGTCGGTCTTGTGAGCCGGCCCCAGGATCGACAGCAGGGCGGCCAACAAAATCAGGGCCCCGCCGATCAGGGTGCGGCTGTCCCAGCTGGAGGCATCCAGCAACACCGAGGACACGCTGGCAAACAGCACTTCGGACAGCATGACCAGCGCCGTGGTGTGGGCGGCCAGGCGGGCGGCGCCGTATTGCAGGGCCAGGTTGCCCAACAAAAACGAGATGCTCAGCAGGGCCACCAGGGGCAGCCAGCCCCAGTTGGGGGCTTCGCCCAAAGCCACCACCCCGGTGAGCAAACCCGCGATGGCCGCCAACGTGGCCATGACCGCACCACCGCCGAACATGGCCAGGGTGCGCGAGGCGCTGGGGGTGTCCTTGAGTTTGAGCAGCAAGGCGTTGGTGATGGCAAAAGTCAGTCCACCCATCAGGGCCAGGCCATCGGCCAGGCTCTCCGGCACCGGCCAGGGGGTTTCGGGGGTTTTGAGCACGATGAACAAACCGGCCAGCGCCAACACCAGGCGCAGCAAGGCCATGGGGGTGGGTTTTTCACCCAGCAGCCACCAGGCCACCAGCACCGACCAGGCGGGCATCAAATAAAACAGCAGCACCACCCGCACCACGTCGCCCACCGTGACGGCCCAGTTGAAGCCCACATTGGTCAGGCCCGACGCCAACAGCAAAAGCCACAGCCCCCCTTGGCCGCGCCAGCTGACCAGTTGCCCGCTGCGCCAGAGCCAGCCGGCGATGGACACAAACACCAGGGCGTAGACCAGCGCCGTGGCCCACAGCGGGTGCAGGCCCTGGGCTTCGAGCTGTTTGAAGGGCCACCAGCACACGCCCCAGACAAAGGCATTGAACAGGAGCCCGGCCACCGCCAGGCTTTTGGGGGAGGTGTGGCCCATGTGCGGGCTGTCAGGAGGCGTCGCCAGAGGCTTTGGCTGCGGCCGTGGCCTGGCGCTTGCGCCACCAGCGCCAGCCCAGCCAAACCACGCCGATGCCCAGCAGGGCAAAAATGCCGTGCTGGAACTGGCGCAAAACGCCAAACATCCAGTCCCAGTTTTGCGCGCCAAAGTAGCCCAGGTAGACCCAGATCGGCACGCTGATCAGGGCGGCAAAGCCGTCCATGAAAAACCAGGTGGCAAAGCTGACGCGCCGGCTCATGCCGGCCGAGAAAAACACCGGGGTGCGCAAACCCGGCAGAAAGCGGGCCACGAACATGACCCATTTGCCATATTTGTGGAAAGCTTCTTGCGCACTGGCAAAGCGTTCAGGGGTCAGGATTTTGCGAAAACCGGGCAAACCGGCAATGCGTTCGCCATAGAGTCGGCCCAGGGTGAACATCAGCCCATCCCCGACCATCACACCGGCCATGCCCACCGCAAACATGGTGTGCACATCGGCGTGGCCCAGGCCCGCGATCACGCCGCCCGTGACCAAGGTCACATCTTCCGGAATGGGGACGCCAAAACCGCAAATGAGCAACATCACAAATACGGCCAAATAGCCATATTCCGTGAAGATGGGCATCAAAAACTCAAAAACTTCCATGGAATTTAAATTTGGGCTGCGCAAAAACCAGTGGCAAGGTGCACCGGCTCAGCGGGCAGCGCGCCAGTGTATAGCATTTGCAATCCCTTTCCAGACGCAGGTCAGGCGCGCATTTCGCTGCGCTTGGGGCGCAGCAGGCAGGGGGCCATGGGCCGCCTTCCGGGCTGACTTTGCTGGCACACTTGCGCGTGTTTGACAGATTTCCCAGCTGCCCATGCCCCGCCCGATCCAAGCCACCATCCACACCCAGGCCTTGCGCCAGAACCTGAACCGGGCGCGCCAAGCGGCGCCGGATGCGCAGGTCTGGGCCGTCACCAAGGCCAACGCCTATGGGCATGGCATTGAGCGGGTGTTCGAGGGGCTGCGGGGGGCCGACGGGTTTGCCCTGTTGGACTTGTCCGAGGCCGAGCGGGTGCGGGCGCTGGGCTGGCGTGGCCCGATCCTGCTGCTCGAAGGCGTGTTTGAGGCGCGCGACCTGGAGTTGTGCTCGCGCCTGCACCTGTGGCACACGGTGCACTGCGATGAGCAGATCGACATGCTGGCGCTGCACAAGACGCACGAGCCGCACCGGGTGTTCCTCAAGATGAACTCGGGCATGAACCGGCTGGGTTTTGCGCCCGAGCGCTTTCGCTCGGCCTGGACCCGCCTGAACGCCTTGCCCCAGGTGGACGAGATCTCGCTGATGACCCATTTCAGCGACGCCGATGGCCCCAAGGGCATTTCCGGTCAAATGGCCCGGTTTGCAGAGGCCACGCGTGACCTGCCCGGCGAGCGCAGCCTGAGCAACAGTGCCGCGACCTTGCGCCATGCCCAGGACGCTGCCGTGAAAGCCGACTGGATTCGTCCCGGCATTGCGGTGTATGGCAGCTCGCCCGACTTTCCCGAGCACAGCGCCGAGCACTGGGGTTTGCAGCCGGCCATGAGCCTGAATGCCCAGATCATCGCGGTGCAGCACCTGCAGGCCGGTGACAGCGTGGGTTATGGCTCCAGTTTTGTGGCCGAGGGCCCCATGCGCATTGGCGTGGTGGCCTGTGGGTATGCCGACGGTTACCCGCGCATTTGCCCCACAGGCACGCCGGTGTTGGTGGGCGGCGTGCCCAGCCGCACCCTGGGCCGGGTGAGCATGGACATGCTGACGGTCGATCTGGATGGACTGGCCGATGCCGGTGTGGGCAGCCAGGTGACCTTGTGGGGGCGTTCAGCCACTGGCCAGACCTTGAGCATCGACGCGGTGGCCCAAGCCGCCGGGACCGTGGGGTATGAGCTGATGTGCGCCCTGGCGCCGCGCGTGCCCGTGGTGGTGCAAGACTGACAGCTTGGTACCGGCGGGACATGGGCCCTGGGCCTGTGGCCGCACAATGGGGGCCATGTCCGAACGTGCTCCGCTGCACCCCCATGACCAACGCGCCCTGGTGGTGGCGCTGGTCCTGGTTGTCATCTGGGGGGCCAATTTCACGCTGCAAAAGTACCTGTTTGACCTGATCACGCCGGGTGGCTTTTTGTGGGCGCGCTATCTGATCATGCCGGTGTGTGCTTTGCTGCTGATGCGCTGGCACACAGGCCTTTGGCTGCCGCCCCTGCCGCGCAAGGACTGGATGCACATGGCTTGGCTGGGCTTCATCGGCCACAGCTTGCATGTCGGGCTGGTGACCTATGGCATCCACTGGTCGACGGCTTTTTCCAGTTCGGTCATTTTGGCGTGTGGGCCGATTTTCACCTTGTTGATTTTGCGCATCCAGGGGCTGGAACGCCTGACTGCACCCCAGATCGCAGGGGTGGCACTGGCCTTGGGCGGGGTCTTGATGTTCCTGTCCGACAAATTGCTGGGCGGCAACTGGCGCGCGGGCGGGGGCGATCTGGTGTTGCTGGTCGCGGCGTCCTTTTTCTCGTACTACACCGTGGCGGTCAAACCGGTGATGCAGCGGCACGGCCCGGTGCTGACCATGGGTTATGCAACGCTGCTGGGGGGCTTGCCGGTCATGCTGCTGTCGGTGCCGGCGGGCATGGACGCCAACTGGTCGGCGCTGGATGTTTGGGGCTGGCTGGGCCTGTTGTGGTCGGTGCTGGTCTCGGCCTTTCTGGGCTGGCTGGCCTGGGGCTGGATCAACACGGTGCGGGGCGTAGCCCGAACGGCACCCCTGATGTACCTGATGCCCCCGATGGCGGGCTTGTTTGCCTGGGCCTTGTCGGGTGAGCAATACACCTGGATCAAGATGGCCGGCGCTGGCGTGACCTTGCTGGGTGTGGCCATGGCCCAGTATGCCGGGCCAGGCCACCGGCATCCGCGCTGAGCTCAGCGCAGCCAGGTGTCGTAGGCGGTTTTGCAGATCAGGGCCAGCACCACCACGATGAACACCTGGCGCACAAAACCCGAGCCATGTTTCAGCGCCAGGCGGGTGCCGATCAGGCTGCCGATGATGTTGGCCACCGCCATGGCCAAGGCCAGGTGCCACCACACATGGCCCTGGTAAGCAAACAGCATGAGCGCCGAAAAATTGGTGGCCACGTTGATGAATTTGGCCGATGCGGAGGCGTTCAAGAAGTCATAGCCCAGCCAGCGCACATAGGCGAACACCAGAAAGCTGCCTGTTCCGGGGCCAAAAAAACCGTCGTAAAACCCGATCGTCAGACCGACGCCAGAGGCCACCCAGGCTTCCAGGCGTCCGGTAAAGCGCGGCGCATGCCGACGGCCCAGGTCTTTTTTGGCCAGGGTGTAGAACAGCAAGACGAGCAGCAAAAAGGGCAAGGCCTTGCGGAACATGGCCGGGTCGACCTGGGTGACCGCCCAAGCCCCGATGACCGAGCCCACCAGACCCGCGCCCGCAGCGGGCAGCAATGAGCGCCAGGGCATGACCACCTTGCGGCTGTATTGCACGGTGGCAAAGGCGGTGCCCCAGATGGAAGCGCTTTTGTTGGTGCCAAACAAGGTGGCGGGGGCCGCGCCAGGGAAGGTGGCAAACAGCGCCGGCAGCAAGATCAGACCGCCTCCGCCCACGATCGAATCCACCAGCCCGGCCAGCAGCGAGGCCAGCGTCACAATCAATAAATCCATGGCACCGATTGTGGCACCCCGTGCCCAGGCCCATCTGTCGCGCAGCGGCTGGCGAACAGGCCAAAAAAAAAGCGCCGCAGGGGCGGCGCTCTGAAAAGTACACCTCGTTCGGGTGTTGGTTGATGTTCGAGTTCTTCGGGGTTCGAGATGTCTCCTCGGCCCTCAGGATGCCATTACTGCATTGCATCGAGTGCTTGCAATGTAAGTGATGATCTCCCTGATGCCTGTCAGGGATTTCCCCCGGGTCGGGAAATCCCTGCGCTCGGCCCTGCGGTGGCCGGGCGGATTGAAAACCAAAGCATTGTGCGGCGTGGGGCTCAGGCCTGGCGGGCCGCGTCGGCCATGATCCACAGGGCCGCTTTTTCCGCAATCATCAAGGTCGGGCTGTTGGTGTTGCCGCTGGTGATGGTGGGCATCACCCCCGCATCGACCACGCGCAGGCCCGCCACACCGCGCACCTGCAGCCGCGCATTGACCACGGCCATCGGGTCGTCCTCGCGCCCCATGCGGGTGGTGCCCACGGGGTGGAAGATGGTGCTGGCGATGTCCCCGGCCAGCTTGGCCAGTTCTTCGTCGCTTTGGTACTGCACACCGGGTTTGAATTCTTCGGGCGCAAAAGGCGCCATGGCCGGTTGCGCCATGATGCGGCGCGTCACCCGCAGGCTGTCGGCCGCGACCTGGCGGTCTTCCTCGGTGGCCAGGTAGTTGGGCGCGATGGCCGGTGCGTCTTCGAAACGGGGCGACTGGATCTCTACCCTGCCCCGGCTGGTGGGGTTGAGGTTGCACACGCTGGCCGTGATGGCCGGGAAGCTGTGCAGCGGCTCGCCAAAGGCGTCCAGGCTCAGGGGCTGAACGTGGTATTGGATGTTGGGCCAGGCACGGCCAGGGTCGCTGCGGGTGAAGGCCCCCAGCTGGCTGGGGGCCATGCTCATCGGGCCGGTGCGCTTGAGGGCGTACTCCAGCCCGATCATGGCCTTGCCCCACAGGCTGTTGGCCAGGGTGTTGAGGGTCCGCGCCCCTTTGACCTTGTAGACCGAGCGGATCTGCAAATGGTCTTGCAAGTTGGCGCCCACGCCCGGCAAATCGACCCGCACCGGCACGCCCTTGGCCTGCAGCAAATCGGCCGGGCCAATGCCCGAGAGCTGCAGGATCTGCACCGAACCAATGCTGCCCGCGCTCAGGATCACCTCGGCCTGGGCGCTCACGCTGACCGCCTGGCCCTGGCGCACCAGGTGTGCACCGGTGCAGCGCGTGCGGCCATCGGGCAGGGTGGCCAGCTGCAGGGCCTGTACCTGGGTTTCGGTCCACACGCTCAGGTTGGGGCGCTGCTGGGCAGGGCGCAAAAATGCCTTGGACGCATTCCAGCGCCAGCCGTCCTTCTGGTTCACCTCGAAATAGCCCACGCCCTCGTTGTTGCCGGTGTTGAAGTCGGGCGTGGCCGGGATACCGGCTTGCACCGCAGCCTGTGCGAAGGCATCCAGCACCTCCCAGCGCAGGCGCTGTTTGTCGACGCGCCATTCGCCGCCGTGGCCGTGCAGCTGGGCAAAGTCCGCGCGTGCGCCCCCGTGCTGGCGGGCAAAATCCGCCGGCAATGGGGCATCGAGCTTGTGGTGGTTTTCGTGCGCCTTGAAGTCGGCCAGGCATTGCTGCCAGCGCCAGGCCTCGTCGCCGGTGAGCTCGGCCCATTGCTCGTAATCGCGCGACTGGCCGCGCATGTAAATCATGCCGTTGATGCTGCTGCACCCGCCCAGCGCTTTGCCCCGCGGGTAACGCAGGCTGCGCCCGTTGAGGCCTTGCGCGGGTTCGGTGTGGTAGAGCCAGTCGGTGCGTGGGTTGCCAATGCAGTACAGGTAACCCACCGGGACGTGGATCCAGTGGTAGTTGTCATTCTTGCCCGCCTCCACCAGCAACACCCGCTTGCTGCCGTCGGCACTGAGCCGGTTGGCCAGCAGACACCCTGCGGTGCCTGCGCCGATGATGATGAAGTCGAAGCGGTTGTTCATCACTTGGCCGTCGGCATCACAAACTCAGCACCTTTGCCAATGCTCTCGGGCCAGCGCTGCATGATGGATTTTTGCTTGGTGTAAAAGCGCACACCCTCTTCGCCATAGGCGTGCATGTCGCCAAACAGCGAACGCTTCCAGCCGCCAAAACCGTGCCAGGCCATGGGCACCGGGATCGGCACGTTGATGCCCACCATGCCCACCTGGATGCGGCGCGAGAACTCACGCGCCACATTGCCGTCGCGGGTGAAGCAGCTCACGCCGTTGCCGAACTCGTGGTCGTTGATGATTTGCACGGCGGTGGCAAAGTCGGGCACGCGCACACAGCTCAGGACCGGGCCGAAGATCTCTTCCTGGTAAATCTTCATGTCGGTGCGCACGTGGTCAAACAGCGTGCCGCCGAGCCAGAAACCGTTGTCGCAACCCGCACCGGCCTTGGCGCCGTCAAACTCGCGGCCATCCACCAACAGCTGGGCGCCTTCGGCCACGCCGGCATCGATGTAGCCCTTGATGCGCTGACGTGCCGCGTCGGTGACGATGGGGCCCATCTCGGCGGCCAGGTTTTCCCCGTTGAGCACTTGCAGCGCTTTGGTGCGTTCGATCAGCTTGGGGATGATCTTGTCGGCCACATCGCCCACCAGCACCGCCACGCTGATCGCCATGCACCGCTCACCGGCCGAGCCGTAACCGGCGCCAATCAGCGCGTCCACGGTCTGCTCGATGTCGGCGTCGGGCATGACCACCAAATGGTTCTTCGCGCCGCCCAGGGCCTGCACCCGCTTGCCGTGGTGTGCGCCGGTCTCGTAGATGTAGTTGGCGATCGGGGTGGAGCCGACAAAGCTGATGGCTTTCACATCAGGGTGTTCCAGCAGGGCGTCCACGGCTTCCTTGTCGCCTTGCACCACGTTGAACACGCCGTCGGGCAGACCGGCTTTTTTCAGCAGATCGGCGATGAACAGCGAAGGCGTTGGGTCGGTCGGGCTGGGTTTGAGGACGAAGGTGTTGCCCGCCGCAATCGCCACCGGGAACATCCACATGGGCACCATCACCGGGAAGTTGAAGGGCGTGATGCCCGCCACCACGCCCAGGGGCTGGCGCATCGTCCAGTTGTCGATGCCGGTCGACACCTGCTCGGTGTAGTCGCCCTTGAGCAGCTGGGGAATGCCGGTGGCGAATTCCACGATGTCGATGCCGCGCGAGACTTCGCCCTGGGCGTCGGTGAACACCTTGCCATGCTCGGCGGTGATCATGTGGGCCAGCGCGTCCTTGTGCAAGTTGAGCAGCTCCAGGAACTTGAACATCACACGCGCGCGGCGCAGCGGCGGCGTGTCGGCCCAGGCGGGAAAGGCCGCTTGCGCAGCGGCCACGGCTTGGGCCACTTCCGATGTGTTGGCCAAGGCCACTTGGCCGGTCACGGCGCCGGTGGCGGGGTTGGTCACGCTTTGGCTGCGGCCCGAGGCGCCAGGGATGACCTGGCCCTGGATGTAGTGACCGATGTGGGAAATGCTCATGGGGAATCCTTGTGGCTGGCGCCGGTGGCTTGTCGATGGTTCGGTTGCAGCAGCCCACATGGGGGACGACTGCATTACGCATTGCAGTGTAGGCAGCCGCAGCACCTGCCACAAGAGCCCAAAACTGAATTGATTGTTCAATTTAGTGAACAATATGTGGATGAATGAGCAAAAAATCAACGCCCTCTGGACCCACCTGCACTGGCTGAGTGTGCTGGCCCAGCAAGGCAGTTACACCGCCGCTGCCGCCCGCCTGGGTGTGAGCAAGGCGGCGATGAGCCAGCGCATGGCCGAGCTGGAGCGCGCCGCCAAGGTCACCCTGGTGCAGCGCACCACCCGCAGCCTGCGCCTGACCGAGGCCGGTCAGAGGTTGGTGGACGAGACCCGCTCGGCCTTCGAGCAGATCGCGCAAAGCTTTGCCCAGGTGCGCGACCTGGCCGAGCAGCCCAGCGGATTGTTGCGCGTGACCGCACCGGTGGCCTTCGCGCGCCAGCAGCTCGTGCCTTTGCTGGCCGATTTCCTCAAAAATCACCCGGACGTTCGGCTCGAGCTGGACATGTCAGACCGCCTGAGCGCCCTGGCCACCGAGGGTTTTGACCTGGCGATTCGCCACACCGCCCGCCCGCCCGACACCCATGTGGCCTGGGCGCTGTGCGACACCGAATCGGTGCTGGTGGCCACCCGCGCCTATCTGCGCAAGCAGGGCGAACCGCACAGCCCCACCGACCTGCAGGCGCACAACTGCCTGCATTACCCCCGCTCGCAAGACACCCCGGCCTGGACTTTCGAGCCGCGCGATCCTGCGGCCGGGGAGCGCATCACCGTGCCCGTGGGGGGCAGCTTTGCCGCCAACAACAGCGAAGCCCTGCGCGAAGCCGCCTTGGCCGGTGCGGGCATCGCCCTCTTGCCCGACTTCAGTGCCCAGGCCGCATTGCGCCAGGGCAAGCTGCAACGGGTGTTGCCCCACTGGAAACCCGTGGGCGCCTTTGCCGACACCATTTACGCCATCCGCCCCTACGCCCCGCACGTGCCCCGGGCCGTGACCGCGTTGGTGGAGCATCTGAGGGCGGGGTTGGCCGCTGGTTTTGCTCAGGGCCGCAGCAAAGGTTAACGTCCGGTCAGCACAGGAAACAGCTTGGTCAGCCCGTCGGCCATCACCTCGACGGCCAGTGCGGCCAGGATGAGGCCCATGAGGCGGGTCATGACGTTGATGCCGGTTTGGCCCAGGATGCGGGCAATCGGCGTGGCCAGTGAAAAGCACAAGGCGGTGGCCAGGGCGACGACCACGCCGTAGCCGACCAGGGTGCCCAGCTGGACGAAGTCTTTGGCTTTTTCGGCGTAGATCACCACGGTGGACATGGTCGCCGGTCCGGTCAGCAGCGGGATGGTCAGCGGCACCACGGCGATGCTGGCGCCCACAGCCGCTTTGGCTTCGGCGTTGTGCACCTCGTCGGCGTTGGCGCGGGCTTCGGCGGGTTGGGCATTCAGCATGGACAAGGCCGCCGTCAGCAGCAGCATGCCGCCGCCGACCTGGAAGCTGGCCAGTGAGATGCCGAAAAACTCCAGGATCTGCAGGCCCAGCAAGGCACTGGCTGCGATCACCACGAAAGCGGTGAACGAAGACACCCAGATGGTGCGCTGGCGCTGGACTCGGCCAAAGCCTTGTGTGTAGTGGATGAAAAAGGGGACACAGGCCAGCGGGTTGACGATGGCCAGCAAGGTGATGAGGGGTTTGAAATCCATCGCGCCATTGTGCCCCGCTTCAGGCCGGTGCTCAGCCCGGTGTTCAGGCCCCTGTGGCGGTCGCGGGCGTGCGGCGTCTGAACATGCCCCAGCCGTCCATGTGCAGCACCTTGTCGCCGTGCTGGTTGAACATTTCCCACAGGTTGCGCGTCATGCCCACATCCGGACGTTTGCCCATGGGTTTGGTCTCCAGCACCGTGCTTTGCAGGCGCAGGGTGTCCCCCGGGAACACCGGCTTGAGCCATTTGATGCTCTCCAGACCCGGTGAGCCCAGGCTGGAGGTTTTGCACAGATGGTTGGTCACCATCAGGCGCATGGCCATGGCGCAGGTGTGCCAGCCGCTGGCCGACAGGGCGCCAAACACCGAGGCCTTGGCCGCTTCGTCGTCCAGATGAAAGGGCTGCGGGTCAAACTGGGTGGCAAAAGCAATGATCTCTTCGCGGGTGGGTGTGATGGTGCCCAGGTCGCGCACCTGGCCCACCGCCATGTCTTCCCAAAAGTATTGGATCTGGGCCATCAGCGACCTCCCGAGATGTCCAGCAGACTCATGGTGGTGTAGCTGGCCTTGTCCGACAGCAGCCAGACAATGCCCTGGGCCACTTCTTCGGCCGTGCCGCCGCGCTGGGCGGGCACCAGGTGCTGCAGGTCCCTCACACGGTTGGGCAGGCCGCCCGAGGCGTGGATTTCGGTCTCGATCAGGCCGGGGCGAACGGCATTCACACGCACACCTTCGGCGGCCACTTCCTTGGCCAGGCCGATGGTGAAGGCGTCGATCGCCCCTTTGGCGGCGGCGTAATCGACGTACTGGCCCGGAGCGCCGAGCCGGGCGGCGGCGCTGGACACGTTGACGATGCTGCCGCCTTCGCCGCCGTGCCGGGTGCTCATGCGGCGCACCGCTTCGCGGGCACAGATCAGGCTGCCGATCACGTTGATGTCGAACATGCGTTTCCAGCGGGCCACGCTCATCTCGTCCACACGGGCGGTGACGTCGACCACGCCGGCGTTGTTGACCAAGCCACTCAGGCGGCCAAATTTGGCATCGATGTGCTCAAACATGCGCAGCACCTGGCTTTCTTCGGCCACGTCGGCCTGCACCGACATGGCTTGGCCGCCCTGGGCGCGGATCTGGCGGACCACCTCGTCGGCCGCCAGCGAGTTGGCGGTGTAGTTGACGGCCACCGACCAACCCTGTTGGGCCGCCAACAGGGCCGTCGCGGCACCGATGCCCCGGCTGCCGCCGGTCACCAACAAGACCTTGTTCATCGCGTGTCTCCTGCAAAAATGTGTGCTTGCGGTTAAAAACGTTGCTGCAAAGATTACACAACACACAAGGAGACCGCATGGGTCGCACAGTGGACTATTACTTCGCACCCCAAAGCCCCTGGGCTTATCTGGGCCACCAGCGGCTGGCGGACATCGTGCAGCGCACCGGCGCCACGGTGCGCGTCATGCCCATCGATCTGGGGGGCAAGGTGTTCCCGATTTCGGGTGGCTTGCCGCTGGGTCAGCGGGCGCCGCAGCGTCAGGCTTACCGGTTGGTGGAGTTGCAGCGTTTCAGCCAGCACCTGAAAGTGCCCTTGAACCTCAAGCCCCGGTTCTTTCCGGTGGGGGGTGACGATGCGGCCCGCCTGATCATTGCGGCCGATCTGGCCCACGGCCCGCAG
>JAIXXW010000363.1 GCA_027490555.1 Comamonadaceae bacterium
GCCGCTTGCAACACGCTGGCATCGAGCTTGAGCTTGCCGGCTTCTTGCTGCATCACCTCGCGCACATGGCGGGCGTAACCGGCCATCACTTCGTAGCGGTTGGCGATCAGGGCTTCCAGGGTTTTCTCGTCGGCCACCGGGCGGATGTCACCATAGGCCAGGCGGGGGGGTGTCTTTTTGACGGTGGCCAGACCCAGGGTTTCCAAGGTGCGGATGTACAGCCAGCCGATGTCGAATTCGTAGGGCTTGACCGACAGCTTGGCCGAGGTGGGGTAAGTGTGGTGGTTGTTGTGCAACTCTTCGCCACCGATCAGGATCCCCCAGGGCGAGATGTTGGTGCTGGCATCGTGTGCCTCGAAATTGCGGTACCCCCAGTAGTGCGCCGCGCCATTGATGATGCCGGCGGCCGTGATCGGGATCCAGGCCATCTGCACCGCCCAGACCGTGAGGCCAATGAAGCCGAACAGGGCCACGTCAATGATCAGCATCAGGCCCACGCCTTGCCAGGAAAAGCGGGTGTAGAGGTTGCGCTCGATCCAGTCGTCGGGCGTGCCATGCCCATAGCGCTGCAGGGTTTCCTTGTTTTTGGACTCCTTGCGGTAGAGCTCGGCACCGGTGAACAACACGGTTTTGATGCCGTGCACATGCGGGCTGTGGGGGTCTTCGGCCTGCTCGCACTTGGCGTGGTGCTTGCGGTGGATGGCCGCCCACTCCTTGGTCACCTGGCCGGTGGTCAACCACAGCCAGAAACGGAAGAAATGCGAGGGGATGGCATGCAGGTCCAGGGCGCGGTGTGCCTGGTGACGGTGCAGGAAAATGGTGACGCTGGCGATGGTGATGTGGGTCAGCCCCAAGGTGATCAACACCATTTGCCACCAAGCCAGATCGAACAGACCATGCCCCATCCAGTGAATGATGGCATCCAAAAAAGCCCAATCAGGCAGCAACATGAGTTCGTCTTTCTACTGACGCCCGATTTTGGGCAACGGGCAGATTTTAGGTTTTTCGGACACAAAAAGACAGATCTTTCGGTGTGCGCGCAGACCGCAAACCCGAAAACTTATGACTTTCGTGTCCAGGCGGCCGCAAAAAAACCGTCGGTGGCATGGCGATGGGGCCACAGCCTCAGAAACTGGCCGCTGGCGGGTGCAGGCCCCTGCCCTTCGCCCGCTGGCTGCACCGAACACAGGCTGGCGGCGTGCGGCACCTTCAGGCGCTCCAACTCTTGCGCCACGTTCAGGGGGACGAAGTCCGGGTTGGCCGCGCTGAAGGCTTGCGCGATCTGCTCGTTTTCCTCGGGCAGGACACTGCAGGTGGCATACACCAGGCGGCCACCCGACTTGACCATGCGCGAGGCACTTTGCAAGATGGCCTGCTGTTTTTCGGTCAACTCTTGCACCGCCTGCGGCTTTTGCCGCCACTTCAGGTCGGGGTTGCGCCGCAAGGTGCCCAGGCCCGAGCAGGGCGCGTCGACCAGCACGCGGTCGATCTTGCCCGCCAGGCGCTTGATGCGCTCGTCGCGCTCGTGGGCGATGGCCGCCGGGTGCACATTGGACAGCCCGCTGCGGGCCATGCGGGGTTTGAGCGCATCCAGCCGGTGCCCCGAGACGTCGAAGGCGTACAGGCGCCCGGTGCTGCGCATGGCCGCGCCCAACGCCAGGGTTTTGCCGCCCGCGCCTGCACAAAAGTCGACCACCATCTCCCCCCGGTGGGCATCCACCAGCAGGGCCAGCAGCTGCGAGCCTTCGTCTTGCACCTCGATCGCACCGCGGGTGAAGGCGTCGGTCTTTTGCAAGGCGGGCTTGCCCTGCAGGCGCAAGCCCCAGGGCGAGTAAGGCGTGGGCTCGGCCACGATGCCCGCTTGCGCCAGTTCTTTCTGGATCTCCTGGCGTTTGGCTTGCAGCATGTTCACCCGCAGGTCCAGCGTGCCGGCTTGCTGCAAGTGCTCCGCCAGATCCCAGAACTCGTCGCCCAACTGGGCTTGCAGGGCTTGCGCCATCCAGTCGGGCAGGTTGTGGCGGTGCGGCGCCATCAGGGCGTCAGCAGGCAGGGCATCGCAGCTGGCCAGCCATTTTTTCTCGGTCTCGCTCAAGGCCGAGGCCAGGAAATCGCGCGGACCCCAAAAGCCCAGGATCGCCAGCTTGCGTTCTTGGGGGCCAGAACCCGAACGGGCCAGTTGCTCAAAAAGGCGTTTTTTGCGCAACACGGCAAAGGCGGTCTCGGCCAGGGTGGCGCGTTCACGGGGCCCGAGCGCGCGGTGTTCACGGAAATAGCGCGACACCACGGCGTCGGCAGGATGTTCAAATTGGAGGACCAGCCTGAGCAGATCGGCGCAGGCGTCCAAGAGGGCTTTGGGGTGCATATCAGGCGTATTGTCCCATCCCCCCGGCCCGCTGGCGCCGCCACCGGCCCATCCACAGAGAGAAAACCATGTCCGAGCATTTGCCGCCCCTGATCGAAACCCCCAAAGGCCTGTACCGCCATTACAAAGGCGGCCAATACCGCGTGCTGGGCACCGTGCGCCACAGCGAAGACCTGCAGCCCATGACGCTGTACCAGGCGCTGTATGGCGAACAGGGCCTGTGGGTGCGGCCTGCCGCGATGTTCAACGAGGTGGGCGAATTCAACGGCCAGCTGCAGCCGCGCTTCACCCGGGTGGGCGACTGATCAGTTGCTGGACAAGCCGCGCAGGAATTCGGCCACGGCCCTGGGGTAGATCAGGTGCTCTTGCGAGAGCACGCGTGCGGCCAGCGCTTCGGCGCTGTCGCCGGGCAACACCGGCACCACGGCCTGGTCCAGGATCTCGCCGTGGTCCAGCTCGGCCGTGACCTGGTGCACGGTGGCGCCGGCAAAGCGGCAACCGGCATCGATGGCCCGCTGGTGCGTGTGCAGGCCCGGGAAGGCGGGCAGCAAGGAAGGGTGGATGTTGAGCAGGCGCCCAGCGTGGTGCGCCACAAAGCCAAGGGTCAGGATGCGCATGAAGCCCGCCAGCACCACCAAATCCGGCGCATGCCGGTCCAGCTCGGCCATCAGGGCCGCATCAAAATCCTCGCGCGTGGCAAAGGCCCGGTGGTCGACGACCGCGGTGGGGATGCCCAGGTCCCGGGCAATGGCCAGGCCTGGGGCATCGGCGCGGTTGCTCAGCACGGCGGCCACCCGAGCGTTCAGGTGCTCGTCCCAGCGGTCCCGCTGCGCCGCACGCACGATGGCCGCCATGTTGGAGCCCGAGCCGGAAATCAGGATGACGATGTTGCGCATGGAGGCCGGATTATCCCTGCATGCCTGCACATTCCCGGGATTTGTCGCACCAAGGACAAGCCAGAACCGGCTGCGCGTGATAAAAAGCACGGTCGTTTGATTTTGAGAGAAAACCCCATGGACCTGGCATTCACCCCCGAAGAACTCGCCTTCCGCGACGAAGTTCGCACCTGGGTCAAGGCAAACCTGCCGACCGAGCTTTCGCACAAAGTGCACAACGCCATGCGCCTGACCCGCGAGGACATGCAGACCTGGGCCAAGATCCTGGGCAAAAAAGGCTGGCTGGGCTACGGCTGGCCCCAGCAGTTTGGCGGCCCCGGCTGGACGGCGGTGCAAAAACACCTGTTCGAAGAGGAATGCGCCCTGGCCGGTGCCCCCCGCGTGGTGCCCTTTGGCCCGGTGATGGTGGCCCCGGTGATCATGGCTTTTGGCAATGCCGAGCAGCAAAAGCGCTTTTTGCCCGGCATCGCCAGCGGTGAAGTCTGGTGGAGCCAGGGCTACAGCGAGCCCGGTTCCGGCTCGGACCTGGCCTCCCTCAAGACCCGCGCCGAGCGCGTGGGTGACAAATACATCGTCAATGGCCAGAAGACCTGGACCACCCTGGGCCAATACGGCGAATGGATTTTCTGCCTGGTGCGCACCAGCAACGAGGGCAAGCCCCAGACCGGCATCTCCTTCTTGCTGATCGACATGAAGTCGCCCGGCATCACCGTGCGCCCCATCAAGCTGCTCGACGGCGAGTGCGAGGTCAACGAAGTCTGGTTTGACAACGTCGAGGTGCCCGTCGAAAACCTGATCGGCGAAGAGAACAAGGGCTGGAATTACGCCAAGCACCTGCTGGCGCACGAACGCACCAACATCGCCGACGTGAACCGGGCCAAGCGCGAACTCGAGCGCCTCAAGCGCATCGCCAAGACCGAAGGCGTGTACGACGACCTGCGCTTTCGCGACGAAATCGCCAAGCTTGAAGTCGACATCGTGGCCCTCGAAATGCTGGTGCTGCGGGTCTTGTCGGCCGAAAAATCGGGCAAGAACTCGCTGGACATCGCGGGCCTGTTGAAGATCAAGGGCAGCGAAATCCAGCAACGCTACTCCGAGTTGATGATGCAAGCCGCAGGGCCTTTCAGCCTGCCCTACATCTTCGAAGCCATGGAAGCCGGCTGGCAAGGCGACTTCCCCGGCGGCACGCTGGCCAACGCCCCCCTGGCCGCCAACTACTTCAACATGCGCAAGACCACCATCTATGGCGGCAGCAACGAAGTGCAACGCAACATCGTCGCCCAGACAGTTCTGGGTTAAGGAGACAGGCACATGGATTTCGATTTTTCTGCAGACCAGGAACAACTGCGCGACGCGGTGCGCAAATGGGTGGACAAGGGCTACGACTTCGAGCGCCGCCGCGCCATCGTGGCCGCAGGCGGTTTTGACCGAGCCGCCTACGGCGAGCTGGCCGAGCTGGGCCTCACCGCCCTGTACGTGAGCGAAGCGAACGGCGGGATGGGCATGGGCCCGACCGAGGCCATGGTGTCCATGGAAGAGCTCGGCCGCGGCATCGTGCTCGAACCCCTGACCCAGACCCTGATCACCAGCGCCACGCTGCAAACCCAC
>JAIXXW010000221.1 GCA_027490555.1 Comamonadaceae bacterium
CAGGTGTACCTCATGCAAGCTGGTCAAGTGCAACCAGCCGTCGTGGTGAAATTGGTAGACACGCTATCTTGAGGGGGTAGTGGCGAAAGCTGTGCGAGTTCGAGTCTCGCCGACGGCACCAGACAAACAGAACCTCTCGGGCTCAAGGCCTGGGTTGTTCAATCGGTCCTTCACCGGCAGCCACCAGATGAACCTCGAACAGTACCTTCCGATCCTTTTGTTCATTTTGGTCGGCATTGCTGTCGGCATCATTCCCCAGGTTTTGGGCTACGTTCTCGGCCCCAACCGACCTGATGCGGAAAAAAACTCCCCTTATGAATGCGGCTTCGAGGCCTTCGAAGACGCCCGGATGAAGTTCGATGTGCGCTACTACCTGGTCGCCATCCTCTTCATCTTGTTTGATTTGGAAATCGCTTTCCTCTTTCCCTGGGCGCTCGCCCTCAAGGAGGTGGGCATGGCCGGTTTCATCGGGGCCGTGATTTTCCTGAACATCCTGGTCGTGGGCTTTGTCTACGAGTGGAAAAAAGGCGCTCTGGATTGGGAATGACCCGGGGTGCTGCGCAGCAAACAGCCTGTTTGAGGACTCAAAATGATTGAAGGCGTGATGAAGGAAGGCTTTGTCACCACGAGCTACGACTCGGTGGTGAATTGGGCCAAAACCGGTTCGCTGTGGCCCATGACCTTTGGTCTGGCCTGTTGTGCTGTCGAGATGATGCATGCGGCAGCCGCGCGTTATGACTTGGGCCGTTTTGGTGCCGAGGTGTTTCGCGCCAGTCCCCGCCAGGCCGATCTGATGATCGTGGCGGGCACCCTGTGCAACAAGATGGCCCCGGCCCTGCGCAAGGTCTACGACCAGATGTCCGAGCCCCGCTGGGTCATCTCCATGGGCTCCTGCGCCAACGGGGGTGGCTACTACCATTACAGCTATTCGGTGGTGCGCGGCTGTGACCGCATCGTGCCTGTCGATGTGTATGTGCCCGGTTGCCCGCCCACGGCCGAAGCCTTGATCTACGGGATCATGCAGCTGCAGCAAAAGATCCGGCGCACCCACACCATCGCGCGTGCCTGAGGGATTGATGATGACCGATTTCGCCATTCGTCCCGAAGACCTGCAAGACACCCTGGCTGCGGCCCTGGGAGAGAGGGTGCAGAACATCACCCTGGCGCTCGACGAGCTCACCGTCCATGTCAGCGCCCAAAATTACCTGTCCGTGATGCAGACCCTGCGCGATGCACCGGGCTGCCAGTTTGAGCAGCTGATCGACCTGGCGGGGGTGGATTACGCCACTTACCGCGAAACCGGCACGGACGGTCCCCGCTTTGGTGTCACCGTGCACCTTTTGTCGGTCAGCCTGAACCAGCGGGTGCGGGTCAAGGTCCTGTGCCCCGATGACGATCTGCCTTTGCTGGATTCGGTCAATGGCATCTGGAACTCGGCCAACTGGTACGAGCGTGAGGCCTTTGACCTGTTTGGCATCGTGTTCGAGGGCCACAACGACCTGCGCCGCATCCTGACCGACTATGGCTTCATTGGTCACCCTTTCCGCAAGGATTTCCCCTTGTCGGGACACGTCGAGATGCGTTACGACGCCGAGCGTCAGCGCGTGATTTACGAGCCGGTGAGCATCGAGCCGCGTGAGATCACGCCGCGCATCATCCGCGAAGAACATTACGGAGGCCTGAACTGATATGGCCGAAATCAAGAATTACACCCTGAACTTTGGCCCCCAGCACCCGGCAGCGCACGGCGTGTTGCGCCTGGTCCTGGAGCTCGATGGCGAAGTGGTGCAGCGCGCCGATCCGCACATCGGCCTGTTGCACCGCGCCACCGAGAAGCTGGCCGAAAGCAAAACCTACATCCAGTCGCTGCCCTACATGGACCGTCTGGACTATGTGTCCATGATGTGCAACGAGCACGCCTACTGCCTGGCCATCGAGAAGATGCTGGGCCTGCAGGTGCCCATCCGTGCGCAGTACATCCGCGTGATGTTCGCCGAAATCACCCGCATCATGAACCACCTGATGTGGCTCGGCTCGCACGGCAACGACTGCGGCAGCTCCACCATCTTGATTTACACCTTCCGCGAGCGGGAGGACCTGTTCGACATGTACGAAGCGGTGTCTGGCGCCCGCATGCATGCCGCTTACTTCCGCCCCGGTGGCGTTTACCGCGACCTGCCGGACAGCATGCCGCAGTACAAGGTCAGCAAGGTCAAGAACGCCAAGGCGATCGAGCTGCTCAACCAGAACCGCAGCGGTTCCTTGCTGGACTTCATCGACGACTTCACCCAGCGTTTCCCCAAGTGCGTGGACGAGTACGAGACCCTGTTGACCGACAACCGCATCTGGAAGCAGCGCACCGTCGGCATCGGTGTGGTGCCACCCGAGCGCGCCCTGAACCTCGGCATGACCGGCCCCATGTTGCGCGGCTCCGGTTTCGCCTGGGACCTGCGCAAGAAGCAGCCCTACGATGCCTACGCCCGGGTCGAGTTCGACGTGCCGGTGGGCAAGACCGGTGACAGCTACGACCGTTACCTGGTGCGTGTGCAAGAGATGCGCGAATCCAACCGCATCATCCAGCAGTGCGTCCAATGGCTGCGCGCCAACCCCGGCCCGGTCATCACCGACAACCACAAGATCGCCCCGCCTGCCCGTGAAGGCATGAAGTCCAACATGGAAGACTTGATCCACCATTTCAAGCTCTTCACCGAAGGTTTCCATGTGCCCGAGGGCGAGGCCTACGCGGCGGTCGAACACCCCAAGGGCGAGTTCGGCATCTACATGGTGAGCGACGGTGCCAACAAGCCTTACCGCCTGAAAATCCGCGCCCCGGGCTTTGCCCATCTGGCCACCCTCGATGAAATGGCCAAAGGCCATATGCTGGCCGATGCGGTCGCCATCATCGGGACCATGGACATTGTTTTTGGAGAGATTGACCGATGATCTCGGAGTCAACCAAAGCGCGCTTTGCGCGCGAAGTCGCCAAGTTCCCTGCGGATCAAAAGCAGTCGGCCGTCATGGCCTGTCTGTCGATCGTGCAGCAGGAGCTCGGTTGGGTCAGCCCCGACAGCGAGCAAGTCGTGGCCGAATACCTGGGCATGCCCCTGATGGCGGTCCATGAGGTGACCAC
>JAIXXW010000120.1 GCA_027490555.1 Comamonadaceae bacterium
CGCCTTCACTCCGAATTTTCCATCGTTGACGCCACCTGCCGCATCGACGCGGTGGTCAACATGGCGGCCAGCGACGGCCAGCCTGCACTGGCCATCACCGACCTGAACAACCTGTTTGGCACGGTCAAGTTCTACAAGGAAGGCCGTGGCAAGGGTGTCAAGCCCATTGTTGGTGCCGAAATCCACTTGGAAGGTTTGGGCGGTGACCCCGCAGCCACCAGCCGGGTGCTGCTCTTGGTGCAAAACCACGCCGGCTACCTGAACCTGTGCGAGCTGCTGTCCCGTGCCTGGACCCAGAACGTGGTCAAGGGCGTGGCGGTGGTCAAGCTGGCCTGGCTCAAGGCCTTGTCGGAGGGTTTGATTTTGCTCTCGGGCGCGCAAGCCGGCCCGGTGGGCCAAGCCATTGTGCAGGGCGACAGCGACAAGGCGGCCGATGTGGCTTTGCAGCTGGGCTCGATGTTTCCGCACCGTTTTTACCTGGAACTGCAACGTGCGGGCCGTCCCGAGGACGAGCCGCAGGTGGCCGGTGCGGTGGCGCTGGCAGCGCGCTTGCACCTGCCGGTGGTGGCCACCCACCCGGTGCAGTTCCATGCGCCCGAGGACTACGAGGCGCACGAGGCACGGGTCTGCATCGCCGAAGGTGAAATCCTGGCCAACCCGCGCCGGGTGCGCCGTTTCACGCGCGAACAGTATTTCAAATCGGCCCAGCAGATGTGTGCGCTGTTTGCCGATGTGCCCAGCGCGGTGGCCAACACGCTGGAGATCGCCAAGCGCTGCAACCTGACCCTGGTGCTGGGCAAGCCGCAACTGCCGCATTTCCCGATACCCCCGGTCAACGGGGTGGTGATGTCGGTGGACGCCTATTTTCGCCACGTCTCGCAAGAAGGCCTGAAGGAGCGCCTGCTGCACCTGTACCCCGACGGGGCCCAGCGCGAAGCCCAGCGGCAACGCTACGAAGACCGCCTGGCGTTCGAGCTCAACACCATCTTGAAAATGGGTTTCCCGGGCTATTTCCTGATCGTGGGGGACTTCATCCAATGGGCCAAGAACAACGGCTGTCCGGTGGGCCCGGGCCGCGGATCGGGTGCGGGCTCGCTGGTGGCCTATGCCCTGAAGATCACCGACCTCGATCCGCTGCAGTACAACCTGCTGTTTGAGCGCTTTTTGAACCCCGAGCGGGTGTCCATGCCCGACTTTGACATTGACTTTTGCCAGGGCAACCGTGACCGGGTGATCGACTATGTGAAGGACAAATACGGGCGCGACGCGGTCAGCCAGATCGCCACTTTCGGCACCATGGCCGCGCGTGCGGCCATCCGCGATGTGGGCCGGGTGCTGGACATGAGCTACACCTTTTGCGATGGCATCAGCAAGCTCATCCCCAACAAACCCGGCATGTCGGTCACCTTGCAGTACCCGCCCGCCACGCCCAAGGAAGGCGACAAGAACAACTACGCCATCGCCATGGAGCCGATCCTGGCCGAGCGCATCGAGCGCGAAGAGGATGTCAAGACCCTGATCGAGCTGGCCCAAAAGCTCGAGGGCATGACCCGCAATGTGGGCATGCACGCCGGCGGCGTGCTGATCGCACCGGGCAAGCTGACCGACTTTTGCCCGCTCTACCAGCAGCCCGGCAGCGAGTCTGCGGTGAGCCAGTACGACAAGGACGATGTCGAAGCGGCGGGTCTGGTCAAGTTCGACTTCTTGGGCCTGGCCACGCTGACCATCTTGGAAATCGCCCGCGAGTTGATCGTCCAGCGGCACAAGGGCCAGGAAAACTTTGCCTTTGAAAACATTCCCCTGGACGATGCGGCCACCTACCGGCTGTTCTCCGATGGCAAGACCGAGGCCGTGTTCCAGTTTGAAAGCCGTGGCATGCAGGGCATGCTGCGCGACGCCCGCCCCAGCCGCCTGGAAGACCTGATCGCCCTGAACGCGCTGTACCGCCCCGGGCCGATGGACCTGATCCCCAGCTTCGTGGCCCGCAAGCACGGGCGCGAGCCGGTGGAGTACCCGCACTCGGCCGTGGCCGAGATGCTGAGCGAGACCTACGGCATCATGGTGTACCAGGAGCAGGTGATGCAAACCGCGCAGATCCTGGGAGGCTACTCGCTGGGCGGCGCCGATTTGCTGCGCCGCGCCATGGGCAAGAAAAAAGCCGAGGAAATGGCCGAGCACCGCGAAAAGTTCCGTGCAGGGGCCCTGGCCACCCACAACATTCCCCAGGACAAGGCCGACGAAGTCTTTGACCTGATGGAGAAATTCGCGGGTTACGGCTTCAACAAGTCGCACGCGGCGGCCTATTCGCTGCTGGCCTACCACACCGGTTGGCTCAAGGTGCACTACACCGCCGAGTTCTTCTGCGCCAACATGACGGTCGAGATGGACGACACCGACAAGCTCAAGGTGCTGCACGAGGACGCCCTGAAGTTTGGCATCCGCTTTGAGCCGCCCGACGTGAACCGGGGCACTTACCGTTTCGAGCCGGTCACCGACAAGGTGATCCGCTACGGTCTGGGGGCCATCAAGGGCACGGGCCAGCAGGCGATCGAGGCGATCGTGGCGGCCCGCAAGTCGGGCGGTCCCTTCACCAGCCTGTTCGATTTTTGCGTGCGTGTGGACCGCACCCGCATCAACAAACGCACCGTGGACGCGCTCATCAAGGCTGGGGCCTTCGATGCGCTGCACCTGAACCGCGCCGCCTTGTCCGCCAGCATCGACAAGGCCTTCGATTTTGCCGCCGCCACCGTGGCCAATGCCAACCAGGGCGGCTTGTTCGACATGTTGGGCGACGACTCGCACGGCTCCAGCACGCAAGAGCCTGCCTTGGAGCCAGCCGTGCCCTGGGGCATCCAGGAGCGCTTGCTCCTGGAGAAGACCGCGGTGGGCTTTTTCCTGTCAGGTCACCTGTTCGACGCGGTGGAGCGCGAGGTGCGCCAGTTTGCGCGCCGCAAGATCGACGACCTGATCGACAGCCGCGAGTCGATGGTGCTGGCGGGCATCGTCAGCGATCTGCGCATCATCAATGGTCAGCGCGGCAAGGTGGCGATCTTCAAACTGGACGACAAATCGGGCGTGATGGAAGCCACGGCCGATGAAGCTCTGATCCAATCGGCCAAGCACTTGCTCAAGGATGACGAACTCATCATCGTCACGGCCAAGATGCAGATGGACCGGTTTTCAGGAGGCTTTCGCCTCAAGGTCGAGCAGATCATGGACCTGGCCTCTGCCCGCTGTCGCTATGGCAAATACCTGCGCGTGGCCGTCAATGGCCGCGCGCCCGACGTGGCCCGCCTGGTCAAGGAGTTCCCGGCCCAGCGCGAGCAGACCGAACACGGCGATTTGCTGCGGGGCATGCCGGTGCGCCTGGTGGTCGAGCGGCGCCATGCCGA
>JAIXXW010000283.1 GCA_027490555.1 Comamonadaceae bacterium
ACCTTGGCCACCTTGCCTTTTGTCCTGGTGGTCCGACCCGACTCGCCGGTCAGGAGCATCCGGGACCTGGTCGAACAGGGCACGCGCACGCCCCTGACCTTTGGCTCGGCCGGCAATGGCTCCGTCAACCACTTGCTGGGGGTCATGTTCAATGCGGCGGCCAAAACCAAACTCGAACACATTCCCTACCGAGGCGCCGCCCCGGCCATGCAGGACCTGATGGGCGGCCAGATCAACATGGTCTTCACCAGCCTGCCCTCCGTCTCGGGGGCCATCAAGGCCGGCACCCTGCGCCCGGTGGCCGTGACCAGCGCGGTGCGCTCGGGCAACTTCCCCAACATCCCCAGCATCGCGGAATCGGGCTTCAAGGAGTTCGATGTGTCGCCCTGGTTCGGTCTGTTTGCACCGGCCAAAACCCCGGCCGCGGTGGTGCGGCGCATCAACCAGGATGTGCAGGACATCCTCAAAAACAAGGACGTCATCGAGCGCTTCAATGCCCAGGGGGCCGATGTGCTGATCACCCAGCCCGCCGAGTTTGCCAACATGCTCAAGCGCGACCTGGCCAAATGGGCCGTGGTGGTCAAAGAATCGGGCGCACAAATTGACTGACGCCCCCAAAACCACCGACCTGTGCGATGCCCGTGACGATGTGCAGGCCTGCGCCCTGCTGTTCCAGAGTTATGGTGTGCGCCGCTTTTTCACCGGGCCGATGCGCACCCTGCGCTGCCACGAAGACATTGGCCTGATGCGCGACACCGTGAGCCAGCCGGGGCACGGGCAGGTCTTGGTCATCGACGGCGGCGGCTCGATCGCGCGGGCCCTGTTTGGCGACGTCATGGCCGAACTCGCTGCCCGCAACGGTTGGGCCGGTGTGGTCATTCACGGGGCGGTGCGCGATGCCATCGAACTCAACGCCATCGACATCGGGGTCAAGGCCCTGGGCACGGTGCCCAAGCGTGGCAGCCGCACCGGGGCCGGCGAGCGCGATGTGCCTGTGCATTTCGGGGGCGTGACCTTCAAGCCGGGCGACCACCTGGTGGCCGATGCGGATGGCGTGATCGTGCTGCCCAGCGGCTTGAGGGCCGCCGACATCGAGGTCGCCGAGGTGGTGGCGGCCACAGCGGCCTATGCCGCAGGCCCCGCAGCAAAGGGCCAGGCATCGGCTTGAATCACCCGATTGGAGACAGCCATGGTCCATTACTTTGACGAAACCCGCGTGCAGGAGCTGCTGAGCATCCCGGAATTGATCCGAGGTGTGCGCGAAGCCCTGGTGGCCCTGACACTGGGCCAGGTCGTGCAGCCCTTGCGCATGGTGATGCCGATCGGCGAGGCTTCGGCCAACGGCCTGCTGTTCCTGAAACCGGCGCAGCTGGGCGATGCGCTGAGCACCAAACTCATCACCCTGGTGCCCGGCAACGCCCAAAAGGGCTTGCCCACCCTTTTGAGCACCATTGTGCTGATGGACCCGGCCACAGGGAAAACGCTGGCGGTGATGGAGGGCAACACCCTCACCGCGCTGCGCACGGCAGCGGCCTCTGCGGTGGCGGTCGACGCACTGGTGCCGCGCAGCCCGCAGGTGGTGGCCATGCTGGGCAGCGGCGTGCTGGCCCGCAGCCATGCACAGTTGCTGCGCGCGGTGCGCGAGGTCGCCGAGATCCGCGTCTGGAGCCCCACGGCGGCCAACGCAGCGCAGTGCGCGCTGGACATCGGTGGCCGCCACTGTGCCAGCGCCGAGCAAGCCGTGCGCGGTGCCGACATCGTCTGCACCGTGACCAATGCCAGCGAACCGGTGCTGCAAGGCGCCTGGCTCAAACCGGGCGCCTTGGTGGCCGCGGTGGGCGCACCCCGCCCGACCTGGCGGGAGCTCGACGATGCCGCCATGGCCCACTGGGTGGTGGCCGACCAGCGCGAGGCGGCCGAAAAAGAGTCGGGCGATGTGATGCTCTCGGGCGCCCGGGTGGCGGCCGAGATCGGCGAGATTTTGTGTGGCCGCGTGGCGCCGCCACCTGCGGGCACCACCATCATTTTCAAATCCTTGGGCCAGGCGGTGGAAGACACCGTCGCGGCCCGCCTGGTGTACCGCGCGGCCTTGGCCGAAGGGTTCCGGCCATGAGCTTGAGCGATGTGGTGATCGTGGGCAGCGGCGTGATGGGCGCGGCCACGGCCTATTGGTTGACGCATGCGCAACCCGGGCTGCGCGTCACCCTGGTCGAGTCGGACACGCGCTACGAAAAAGCCTCCTCGTCGCTGTCGGCCAGCTCGATTCGCCAGCAGTTCACCTGTCCCGTGAACATCCGGCTGAGCCAGTTCGGCATCGGCTTTTTGCGCCAGGCCGAGCAGCACCTGGGCCTGCCCGGTCAGCCGGTGGCACTGGGTTTGCAAGAACCCGGTTACCTTTACCTGGCCCAGCCCGCGCAAGTGGCCGGCATGCAAACAGCGCACCAGATTCAGCGGCAAGCCGGGGCCGACGTGGCCTTGCTCGGCCCCGAAGCCCTGCGCCAGCGCTACCCCTGGCTGAATGTGGAGGATGTGGCCCTGGGCAGCCTGGGGCTGAGCGGTGAAGGCTGGTTCGACGGACCGGCCCTGCACCAGGCCTTTTTGAAGAAAGCCATGGCCCAGGGCGCGCAGCGCCTGCACGACCGGGTGGTGGGCCTGGACCACACGGCCAGTCAGGTCACAGGCGTGCGGCTGGCCAGCGGCACCACGCTGGGCTGTGGCCAGGTGGTCAATGCGGCGGGGCCCTGGGCGGCTGCGGTCGCGGCCATGGCCGGGGTGCAGCTGCCGGTGGAAGCCGCACGGCGCACGGTGTTTGTGCTGTCGTGTCCCGAGCCGCTGCCGCAGTGCCCCTTGCTGATCGACCCCCATGGCTGGTGGCTGCGGCCCGAGGGCCGCTACCTGATCAGCGGCGCAGAGCCTGCGCACACCGAACCTGGACTGCCGCTGGAGCCCGACTGGCGCGAATGGAACGACGCACAATGGGCCGCGCTGGCGCACCGCATCCCAGCCCTGGCAGCGCTGCGGGTGGAGCGGGCCTGGGCCGGTTATTACGAGATGAACACCTTCGACCACAACGCCGTGATCGGGCCGCACCCGGACTTGCACAACCTGTTCTTCATCAACGGGTTTTCGGGCCACGGCATGCAGCATGCTGCGGGCGCGGGCTTGGCACTGGCCGAGTGGATGCTGCAAGGCAAGTCGCACACCATCGCGGTGGATGAACTGGGCTTTGAGCGTCTGGTACGCCAGCAGCCACTGCACGAGTTGCAGGTGATTGGCTAGTCCTGCCCGCCTGGACGCCAATGCGGGTGCTCAGGCCTGCAGCAAAACGCCGAGTTCACCGCGCTCGATCAGGCGGCGCAGGTCATCCGCCCCGCCGACCAGGGTGCCGCGCACAAACACCATCGGGAAAGTGGGCCACCCGGTCCACATCTTCAGGGCATTGCGCAAACGCCATTGCGACAAATAGCTGCCGAATTCGATGTAGTGGTGCGCCACACCCGCTGCGGTCAGTGCCTTGCGGGCTTTGCCCACAAAGGGGTTGCCCGCCAAACCCACCACCACCACAGGGTGCTGGGCGATGGCCGCTTGCACCTGCAGGATCACCGGCAGGTGGTGCTGGGCAATGCGTGCCCGGATGGCCGGGTGGATGGCCGACTCGGCGAGCAAGGGTCGTGTCATGGGTGTCCTCCTCAGCAGGCCATCATAGTCCGCCAGGATTGTCCTGTGCATGACTGTTGCTGTGGCCCATCGCCGCTTAAAGTGCGCGCATGCAGCATTTTTACGAACCCCATCTCGGCCACGGCCTGACCCATGACCCCTTCAACGCCATCGTGGGCCCGCGCCCGATTGGCTGGGTGTCCAGCCGCAGCGCCAGCGGCGTGTTGAACCTGGCGCCCTACAGCTTTTTCAACGCCTTCAACTACGTGCCCCCGGTGGTGGGTTTTTCCAGCATCGGGCGCAAGGATTCGCTGAACAACATCGAAGCCACCGGCGAGTTTGTCTGGAATCTGGTCACACGCGATTTGGCCGAGGCCATGAACCAGACCTGTGAGGCCGTGCCCCCCGAGGTCAGCGAGTTCGAACTGGCCGGTTTAACGCCCGAGCCCTCGCGCATCGTGGGCGTGCCCCGCGTGGCCCAAAGCCCGGTCAGTTTTGAATGCCGCTGCACCCAGATCCTGCAGCTCCAAGACCTGCAAGGCCAGAGCGTCGACACCTGGATGGTGTTCGGCCAGGTGGTGGGCGTCCACATTGACCAAAGTTTGCTCCATAACGGGGTCTACGACACGGCCAACGCGGGGCACATCCTGCGCGGTGGCGGGCCGGCCGATTACTTCAGCATCGGGCCCGAGCAGTTGTTCAAGATGTACCGCCCCGCCAGCGGTGCGCGCGATTTGCCCAAGTGAGCAGTAAGCACGGCGGCCATGGGGTTAAACCGCTGCGCCACACAATGCCATCTGGCCTGAGGGTATGCCAGCACCGATCGGCGATGTTCAACCCCTTTGCAGGCCGTTAGACGGAGAATGACCATGAAGCCTCCACTTTGGATCGCCTGGTGTGCCGCAGTGCTGCTGGGGCCCATGGCTTGGGCGCAGTCCGAGCCCACGCTGACCACCCCCACCGTGGAAAGGATCATGCAGTCGGTCGTCGGCGTGCAGACGCGTAGCGACCATCAGGCCAACACCGCCCGCACGCTGGGCGAGATGAGGCTGGGCTCGGGGGTGGTCATCGCGCCGGACACGGTGCTCACCATCGGCTATTTGCTCCTGGAAGCCGAGACCGTGGACCTGATCGACCACCAGGGGCGAAGGGTTCCGGGCCAGGTGCGGGCCGTGGACAGCGCCAGCGGTCTGGGACTGATCCGGGCTTTGGTGCCTTTGCGTCTGGAGGCCGTTCCGCTGGGCGACTCGGACGCCTTGCCGACCCCGGGCAAGCTCTGGACCCTGGGGCAAAGAGAGTCCGAACTCACGGCCCTGGAGCTGGTGTCGCGCAAACCCTTTGCAGCGGGCTGGGAATACCTGCTGGAAACCCCCCTCATGACTTTGCCTGCCGTGAACAACTGGAGCGGCGCCGGCCTGTTTGACCAAGCGGGTCGCCTGGTCGGGATCGGCTCCTTGCTGGTCCCGGATGTTTTTGGTGACCAGCAGCGCCTGCCCGGCAACCTGTATGTGCCCGTGAATTTGGTCAAAGACCCCCTGCCCGAGTTGCTGCGCACCGGCAAACGGCCCGGTCCTGCGCCCTCCTGGCTGGGCATCAGCAGCCAGGCCTTGCCCGGGGGCGGCCTGGCCGTCTTGCGCGTGTCGCCCGACAGCCCCGCCGAGCGCGCTGGCATCCTGGTGGGCGACACCTTGCTGGCCCTGCAGGGCCAGGCTCTGGAAAATTTGCAGGATTTTTACCGGCGACTGGGGGCCCTGGGCCCTGCCGGCAGCAAACTGACCCTGAGCGTGCAGCGCCAGGGACAAGTCCGCCAGCTGGACCTGGTCACGGGTGACCGCAACCAATCCCTGCGGCGACCCAGCGGCATCTGAGGCGCATCACCTGGCCCATGGCGGTGATTACCCCTAGAAAAACCAGAACCGGGTGACTTGCGTGGCGGGGTTGAAAGCGCTATGGTGCAAGTCCACTTCCTGGATTTTTTGATGTACCTGCATTCACCGCGCTTGCCATTCATCGCCTGGAAGGTGCATGCAAGCGCATGGCTGACCCTGATGTCATCCCTGGGACGTGGCTGGAATCCTCGCACCATGACGCCGCAAAACGCTGACGCATCGCACGGTCAGGACGAGTGCAAACGGTCCCTGACCGAGGTCATTGAGACCCAGATCATCCCGCGCCTGGTCCAGGCGCACCGGGTTGGTTCGGCCGATGCCGGCGAAGTCCTGGGCGGCCCCGGCATCTCCCCCCGACAATTAGCCGCCTTTGTGGCCCTGAGCCAATCCAGCTCGACCCAGGAGACCACCCAGTTCATCGATGAGCTGCTGCACCAGGGCGTCACCACCGACCGGATTTTTCTAGAGCTGATCGCCCCCGCCGCGCGGCAGCTGGGCATGATGTGGGAGCAAGACCTGTGCGACTTCACCCAAGTCACCTGCGGCCTGGTACGCATGCACGAAATCACCCACCGCCTGGGCTTTGAATACCAAAATGGCCCGCAACTGGGCAGCGATGTGCAGCGCATCATGCTGGCTTCCGCGCCCGGGTCGCAGCATTTTCTGGGCATGACCATCGTGTCCGATTTTTTCCGCAAAGCCGGCTGGGACGTGGTGATCGAAATCTCGCTGTCCGAAAATGAGTTGGTGCATGCGGTCAGCAACGAGTGGTTTGACGTGATCGGCATCTCTTGCGGCACCGAAGCCCAACTCCAGACCTTGCCGGGCCTGATCCGCGCCCTCAAGGCCGCTTCGGGCAACCCCGAACCCGGCATTCTGCTCGGCGGGCCTATCTTCACCTTGCAAGCGCACGATGCCCGCCGCCTGGGTGCCGATGGGATTTGTCTGGATGTGAAGGAAGCGGTGGCCCTGGCCAACACCCTCCGCTCAGGCTCGGGCGGCACCCGCTGAACTCCATCTGATGGCCTGTCCAGGTTCGTGCGTCAGCGGACCGATGGCCAGCCCCCCATTGGCTATCATCGAACGTCCCTCCATGGTTCAAGCAAGCTGTATGCGCTGGTTACTCTCAGTTTTCTTTCTTTTTTGTGGGGCGGCCATGGCCATTGAAGAACCACGCTACACCGTGCTCGTGTCGGACCCGCCTTTCGAGGTGCGCCGCTATGCGGCCTTCACGGTGGCCCAGACGCAAATCACTGGCGACTTTGACACCGCCAGCCGCCAAGGCTTTCGGCGCATTGCGTCCTACATTTTTGGCGACAACGTCCAGGCCGGGGTCGGCGCGCAGCGCAAAATCTCCATGACAGCGCCCGTCACCGTGACCCCAGAGACCGATGGCTGGCGCTTGCATTTCGTGATGCCCTCGGCGGAAAACCTGCAGACCTTGCCCCAGCCCCTGAACCCCCAGGTGCAGCTGCGCCCCGTGGCCGAGCACGAGGTGGTGGCGGTGCGCTTTGGGGGCTTCACCACCCAGGCGAGCATCCAAGAGCAGACCGAGCGCCTGCGGGCCTGGGCCCAGGCCCGCAATTTGAAGCTCAGCCCCAGCGCCCAGGTGGCCCGCTACGACGACCCCTTCACCTTGCCGTGGAACCGCCGCAACGAGATCCTGATCGACCTGCTGCCCTGAAACGGGCAGGCCGACATCGCCTGGCCATGGCCCGCGCCGACCCTGCGCCCAGCCCTACAGCCGCAAAATCTCCACGCTGGCGGTGAGCACCGGGCGGCACAGGATCTTGTAGCTGTCGGCATCGAAATGGGCGGCCACCTGGCTGGCGTTTCGGCTCAGTTGCCGGGCGGCTTCGACACTGGGGGCGCTGCCCAGATAGCACCAGTGCCTGATCACATGGATCTGCGTGAAGTCGCCGTCGCGCTCCACCAGGCCCACCGCGCCCGGGTAGGGCCAGCACGCCACGCGCAGCGCCAGCAGGCTGCCGAGCAGCCGCTCGCGGTGCGCCTGCGGGCTTTCATCGCCCCGGCACACGCCCGCACATTGGCCAATGGCGCTGCGAAAGCAGGCTTTGCCGGCCGGCAGTTTTTCCAGTCCCAGCTGGCCATAGCACAGCTTGTGCTGGTCGGCCAAGGCGCGCAGCGCCTCCAGCGCGGCATGGCGGCTGGCGTACAGGCCATACAGCTCGGGCTCGCAGGCAAAGTCGATGTCGCGGGCGTACACCACTTGCGGCCATTGCGCCGTCATTTGCAGGCTGCACAGCTGTTGGTTGCGGCGCAATTTCTGGTTGAACAAGGGGTGCTGTGCCTTGACCATCTGGGCCTCCAGCAGCAGCGCGCCGATCTCGCCCGCGGTGCGGATGTAGGAGATGCGTTGGGTCTGCCGCAGCATGCGGGCCTCGTCCGGGGTGCGCAGGTGCGACAGCAAGCGGGCCCGGATGTGGATGCTTTTGCCGATGTACAAAGGCAAGTCGCCCTCTTGGCCGTGGAAGGTGTAGACGCCCGCGCCGGTGGGGGCGTCCTCGATGGCTTGGCGCAGGTGCTGCGGGTATTCGTAGACGCGATGGGCTTCAAAATCCTCGCGCCGGTGGCGTTGTGAAAGGGGGGCCATGTCAGGCAAGTGGGCAAGAACGGGGTTCGGATGCCGCCCAATGGTAGCGCCCCCCTGCTCACCACAGGCCAGACCAAGGGCATCGACGGGACAGCCCAGACCGGCTGGGCCTCGGTGTTGGGCCCCAAGGCCGTGGTGGCGCTCAGCGCATCTGAGCCACGATGCTGCCCAAGGGCGCAGAAAAGTCAGCCCGCCACTGCTGCCCCGGGAGCACCGGCCAGGCGTCGGTCCAGGTGCCGGTGGTGACCACATCGCCCGCTCGCAGGTCCGCCGCACCGGGGCATTGGCGCAACTCGGCCAAAAAGTGGTGCAAGGCATTCAAAGGGCTGTCCAGCACATGCGCGCCGCTGCCCTGCTCCACCGCTTGGCCGTTTTGCAACAGGGTGACCCGCGCCTGCGCCAGCCAGCGGTGCAAGGCCTGGGCGTCGGCCGCCAGGCTTTGCAGCGGCAGCTTCTGCCCCACCAGCAGCCGCGCGTGCAGGCCGCCGTCGACCATGGTGTCGGTGGCGCTGAACTTCCAGTCCAGGGCATGCGACTGCACAACTTCAAAACCAGGCGCGATCCAGTCGATGGCCTCGAACAACTGCTGCAAGCTGGCGTCGGCCACCGGCGTGGCCTTCATGCCAAAAACGATTTCGGGCTCCAGCCGGGGCTGGCAGGTGTGGGCCAGGTCCAGGTGGCCCTGGGCGTCTCCGGGTGCCTGCGCCTGCGCGAAAGCCAGCCCGGTGTCCCAGACCGTGCCCCACATCGGGCCCGACACGCCGTAGCGCTGCCACAGCGTGCGGTTGGTGAAACCGATCTTGTAGCCCCTGGGGATTTCGCCACGCTGCTGGCGCAACTGGCGCACGGCCAGGGCGGTCTGGTAGGCCGCGGCGGTGTCGGGGCCGCCCACCACGCCGGGCGGCTGGCCCCACAAGCGGCCCTGGTCGTGGTGCTGCAAGAGTTGTTCGGGACTCATGGGGGTCTCCAGTTCAAAAGCAGGCCGGCTCACACGGCCACATAGCGGCCATCGCCTTGCCGGGCAATCTGCCCCCAGGCCAGCAGTTCATCCAGGTGCATGGCGATGGTGTGGCGCTCGGCACAGGGCACAAAGGGCACGTCATAGCCTGGCGGGTACAGCAGGCGCCGCTCAACCAGTTCATCCAGGCTGTGGGGGGTTCGCAAATGGCCCAGCAACTGGTCGCTGCGCTCGTCGATTTTGCCGGCAAAGCGGGCCAGATCGGCCAGGAATTGCGCCCGGTCGGTGATCACCGCCTTGTGGTGCGAGGTGACCCAGATGCGGGCCTCGAGTTCGGCCACTTTTTTCAGGGTGTGCCGAAAGTCGCTCAGGCTGGAGGTGGCATCGCCGTAGTAGGGGCCAAAGCCGCTCAGGTCGATGTCGCCAATGAAGGCCAGGCCTTCGCTTTCGACCACCAGGGCGCAGTGGCCTGCGGTGTGGCCAGGCAGGTGCTGGGCGCGCACGCGCACGCCGCCGCCCAGGTCCCACTGGGCGCCGTCGGTGTAGCCGGTGGCGTCGGGCCGGGCTTGGTAATGGAAATCCTTTTGCACGATGACCCGCATCGCGTCCAACACGTCGGGCGGGTAGCCGTAGTGGCGGCACAGGCCCTCCCACGACTGGGCAGCGGCCAAGTCGGCCTCGTGCACCTGCACCGGGGCGTGCATCAGGCGGTGCAGCCCGGCCATGTGGTCTTCGTGCACATGGCCCAGGATGACCATGTCCACCGTGTCCAGCTCGGGGCCGATGCGGTTGGCCACCTCGGGCGTGTCAAAGGCCACCCGCGTGTCGGCCCCGTGCACGATGAGCTGGTTGCCGTCAGGGTACTTGCCCGATTTCTCACCCAGGTGCACGTTCACCGCGCCAAAACGCAAAACAGTCGACATCTCAGCCCCTCCCCTCAAAATCGGTCTGCTGCCGGCAATATACCCAGGGTGACAGCCGGGGGCTGGCACGCAGGCTACAGTCGTGCCATACCCAAGCCGCACTTGGGCGCCCTGCACACACCATGACCCGCCGCACCTTGTTCTTGCTGGATTCGATAGCCCTGGTCCATGCCGGCCATGCGGGCGCGGTGATCGTGTCGGGCTCGCACGGTGGTTTGTCGGCCTCGCATTTCGTGACGGCACAGACCCACAAGCCTTTTGCCGTGGCCTTCAACGATGCCGGGGGCGGCAAAGACAATGCAGGTCGGGTGGCGCTGCACGAATTGCAGGCCGTGGGGGTGCTGGCCATCTTGTATGCGCACACCTCTGCCCGCATTGGCGAGGCGCAAGACGGGCTGGACAACGGCGTGGTCAATGGCTTGAACGATTTGGCCCTGGCGCATGGTCTGCAACTGGGCATGCGCATCTCGGACGCGGTCCGGCACTTGGGGGCTTGAGCCTGCCCACCAGCGCCCACGGGCTGGGCTGCTGCCAAACGACTTTGCGCGTTGCCGGTGTCAAAGCGGCACGGGCTTGGCCAAGGGCACCGGTTCGAACGCCACACGGCTGGGCACGTCGCAGGCCAGCCACATGGCAGGCGGCTGGGTGTGCATGACGATGCCGGCCACGCTTTCGACACGGCTTTCGGGCGGCACGCTGGGGTCGGGGCTGCGGCAGATGGACAAAAACCCATCCGATTCGTCGCGCAAAAAACGCTCGAGCTCGGCCTGTCCGATAGGCCTGTGCTGCGCATGCCAGCGGGCGGTGGCCAGGCGGCTGTGGCTGGACAACACCGGGCCCATGGGGGCTTGCTCGTCGCGCAGGGGCGCACAGACGAAATGGTTGGTGTGCACCACCACGCCGTCGGTGGGCGTGAGCTCGGCCCAGCCTGCGGGCGAGACCTCGAAGCAGGCGATGTGTCCCTGGGCATCGGCGCAGGGCACATTGGACGCGGCGGCAAAACCCAGACCCAGATCCGTCTGCACCGCCTGCAAACGTTGGCGGGCGTGGGCCACCGATGGGCAATCGAGCAAATGCCGCAGCAGCACATGCACCGGCAGGCCCTGTTGGCGGCCGTCGCGCCGGGAGCGCAAGATGTTCAAGCCCAAGGCAAAACCCGATTGGTTGATGCCGATTTTGGCCAGCATGCCGGCCTCGGTCAGGGTGGTGATGCTTTGGCCGCTGGGGCCCTGGGTGTGCAGCACCACCAGGGCCTGGCGCTGGCGGCCCATCCAATCCCAGTTTTGCGCCAGCCAGGCTTGGCCGGTCCGGCTGGCGGCAGCGCTCACCCCCATGGCGGTGCATTCACCGTCGCGCAAGGCGCTGTCCCAGTCCGCTTGCGCCAGCCAATCGGGCAGGTCTGCAGCCCGGTTGGCGGCCAGGGCGGCCTGGGCTGCAGCTTTCAGGTCTGGGTCGTCCGCCAAAAACGTGGGGGGCAGGATTTCGGTGCGGCAGTTCAAGGCCATCAGGCTGCCCAGGGGCTGACCGCTGCCCTGGGCCATGCCGCGCAGCTCGGCCATCAGCTCGGCGTCCACCTGGGCGATGCAGGCTTCAAAGCCCATGGCCCGCTCGCAAGCACTGGCCCAATCGATGCCGCAAGCGGCAAACAGACGGGCGTAGGTGATCACGCTGTGGCGGATACGGTCCCGCGCCTGGTGGCC
>JAIXXW010000084.1 GCA_027490555.1 Comamonadaceae bacterium
CACTGGCTGCACTTGCACCCGCAAGCGCCAGCAGCCCTGCGCCAAAAAATCAAACAAGACCTGATGGACGCTTTCTACACGGACACCGACGCATGGCGCAGCCAGATCGTCGATCAGGCCATGGAAGCGATGCACCAGGCCATCACTGGATTGAGCACACCATGAGCACACCACGCATTCTGGTCCTGGGGGGCAGTGGCTTTGTCGGCCGCCAAGTCTGCGAGCAACTGGCCCGCTGGGGTTGGCAGATCACGGTGCCCACGCGCCGCGCCGTGCATGCCGCCCAGGTGCAAAACCTGCCGGGATTGACGGTGATCGAAGCCTCTGTGCACCAGGAAGCCGAGTTGGCCCGACTGATGCACGGCCACGATGCGGTGGTCAATCTGGTGGCGGTGCTGCACGGCGATGAAGAGCGCTTTGAGCAGGTGCATGTGGCCTTGCCCGGCAAGATCGCCCAGGCCATGAAGCAGGCGGGTGTGTCGCGTCTGGTGCACGTCAGTGCCCTGGGCGCCGACGCGCAAGGTCCCTCGATGTACCAGCGCAGCAAGGCGCGGGGCGAAGCCGTGTTGCACGCTGCAGGTTTGCAACTGACGGTGCTGCGTCCGAGCGTCATCTTTGGTGCCGAAGACAAATTCCTGAACCTGTTTGCCGATTTGCAAAAGCTTGCACCGGTCATGCCCCTGGCCGGCAGCAGCACGCGCTTTCAGCCGGTGTGGGTCGGGGATGTGGCGCGCGCCGTGGTGGCCTGCCTGCAACAGTCCGAGACCATCGGCCAGACTTACGAGCTGTGCGGGCCGGATGTGTTGACCCTGGGGCAACTGGTCACACTGGCGGGTCAGTGGGCCGGTGTGAACCAGGGCCGAGGCCGCCCGGTCATCGGCTTGCCGATGTGGGTGGGCTGGCTGCAAGCGGCTTTGATGGAATGGGCCCCCGGCGAGCCACTCATGAGCCGGGACAACCTGGCCTCGATGCGGGTGGACAACGTGGCCACGGGCCAGCTGCCAGGTCTGGCGGCACTGGGCATCAACGCGGCCAGCGCTGCGGGCGTGGCCCCGCTCTACCTGGGTCACCGCGGCCCACGCAGCAAATTGAACCGCTGGCGTGCGGGCGCGGGGCGCTGACCCCACTTGCGAATCGCTTGGGGGGGAAGTGCGAGGGCATGCGGCGGGTTCCTCATGACGGGGTACCGAAAATCGTCACCCGCCGCATGCCCTCACACACCTGAGTGGCCGATTCGGCCGGTGGTAGACCGCCATGACCGCTAACATGTGGGCTCTGATGCACGGGAGACAACCATGATCCAGCTTTACATTGCCAACAAAAATTACTCGTCTTGGTCCATGCGGCCCTGGGTGATGCTGCGCCAGGCGGGCATTGACTTTGAAGAGGTGTATGTCCGCTTCGACAGCTTTGCGCCCGACTCGCAGTTCAAGACCGCGCTGCAGGGCGTCAACCCGGTGGGCAAGGTGCCCGTGTTGGTGCACGACGGTCTGGCCGTGTGGGACACCCTGGCGATTGCGGAATACGTGGCCGAGCTGTTTCCTGAAAAACAGTTGTGGCCAACAGGGCGCGCCGACCGTGCCCGTGCCCGCAGCATCTGCGCCGAGATGCACAGCGGTTTCGCGGCCTTGCGCAGCGCCTGCCCGATGAACATCGAGGCGCACCTGCCCGACGTGGGCGCCCTGGCGCTGCGCGACCAACCCGCCGTGCGCGCCGATCTGGCGCGCATCGTGTCCATGTGGACCCAGTTGCTGGCCGCGCATGGCGGCCCGATGCTGATGGGCCCCTTCACGGTGGCCGATGCCTACTTTGCACCGGTGGTCATGCGCATCAAGACCTACGCCCTGCCCGTGCCGGCCGAGGTGCAGGCCTACATGGACCGGGTGTGCGCCCTGCCCGGGGTCAAGGCCTGGATCGACGGGGCACTGGCCGAGCAGGACTTCATCGACTTTGAAGAGCCCTACAGGCTCCACCGCTGAAGGCGGACATGGGTGTGTTTGTCGTCGGTGGTGCGGTGCGCGATGCCCTGATGGGCCTGCCGGTGAGCGACCGCGACTGGGTGGTGGTGGGCAGCACGCCCGAAGCCATGAGCGCCCAAGGCTTCGTCCCCGTGGGCAAGGACTTTCCGGTGTTTTTGCACCCGCACACCCGCGAGGAATACGCCCTGGCCCGCACCGAACGCAAGACGGCGCACGGCTACAAGGGCTTTGCGGTGCAGGCCGCGCCCGACATCACCCTCGAGGAAGACCTGGCCCGGCGTGACCTCACGGTCAACGCCATGGCCGTGCCCGAAGCGCTGGCGCACGCACCGCCGGGTACCTGGGCAGGCCACATTGTGGACCCCTACGGTGGCCAGCGCGATCTGCAGGCCAAGGTGCTGCGCCACGTGACGCAGGCCTTTGCCGAAGACCCGGTGCGCATCCTGCGGCTGGCCCGCTTTGCGGCGCGCTTTGCCGACTTTGCCGTGGCCGACGACACCCTGGCCCTGATGCAGGACATGGTGGCCAAGGGCGAGGTCGACCACCTGGTGCCCGAGCGCGTCTGGCAGGAATTGGCCAAAGGCTTGATGGCCAAGCAACCTTCACGCATGTTCGAGGTGCTGCGCGCCTGTGGTGCCCTGAAGGTGCTGCTGCCCGAGCTGGACCGCTTGTGGGGCGTGCCGCAACGCCCGGAGTACCACCCGGAGATCGACACCGGCGTGCACATGATGCTGGTGATGGACATGGCGGCCAGGCTGAACATGCCGCTGGCCGTGCGCGTGGCCTGCCTGCTGCACGACCTGGGCAAAGGCACCACGCCCCAGGACATGCTGCCGCGCCACATCGGCCACGAAGGCCGCAGCGTCAAGCTCTTGCAACAGGTGTGTGCGCGCCTGCGCGTGCCCACCGACTGCAAGGCCTTGGCCGAGGTGGTGGCGCGCGAACACGGCCACATCCACCGCAGCGCCGAACTCGGGCCCGAAGCCGTGTTGCGCTTGCTCGAGCGCTGCGACGCCCTGCGCCAGACCGAGCGCTTTGCCTGGGTGCTGCAAGCTTGCGAATGCGATGCCCGGGGACGGCAGGGCTTCGAAGACGCGGCCTACCCGCAGGCCGCACGCTTGCGCCAGGCCCAGCAGGCCGCGCTGGCGGTCGACACCGCGCCGATTGCCCAGGCCGCCGCCGCACGCGGCCTGAAAGGCCCCGACATCGGCCGCCAAATCACCCAAGCCCGCATCCAAGCGCTCACAGCCCTGTAGGAGCCCACCCCTGTGGGCGATGCCCCTGCCTCCCTGTAGGAGCCCACCCCTGTGGGCGATGCCCACAGCATTTGCTACCTGCTTGTAGGAGCCCACCCCTGTGGGCGATGGTTTGGAAGGGCGTGTCCCACGCCCATCGCCCACAGGGGTGGGCTCCTACGGAGATGCGCCCTGAACCGCTCACACATGCGAACGCGTCCAATCGGCGATGTCTTGCGCGCTGCGGAATGCGCCCGCCTGGCGGGCGACTTCCTGGCCGCCCACAAACAGGGCCAGTGTGGGGATGCTGCGGATGTTGAAGCGGGCAGCGATGGCCTGGGCTTCTTCGGTGTTGAGTTTGGCCACCCGCACCTGGGGCTCCAACAAGCTGGCGGCCTGCGCATAGGCCGGGGCCATCGCGCGGCAAGGGCCGCACCAGGGCGCCCAGAAATCCACCAAGACGGGGACATGGCTGCGCCCGATGTGCTTGTCAAAACTGGTGAGGTCCAGCGCCACCGGCTGGGCCTCAAAAAGGGCTTGGTGGCAGTGTCCGCAATCGGGCGCATGGTGCAGATGGGCCACGCGCACCCGGTTGGTGGTGTGGCAATGCGGACAAACAATGTGCAAGGCGTCGCCAGAATCCGTCATGAAATCCCCTGTGTGTGCATCTCAGCTGGGGACCATCCTGCGCGATTCAAGGACCCCGGGGCATGACTCCAGTCAATGCCCGGGCGCTGCGCCTTTCAGCGTGTGGGGGGACGGCGTGGCGCCACCGGCGCGCGACCGGCCAGGTGACGGAAGCTGATGCGGCCTTTGCTCAGGTCGTAAGGCGACAACTCCAGCGTCACGCGGTCACCCGCCAGGATGCGGATGTGGTTTTTGCGCATCTTGCCGGCAGAGTAAGCGATCAACTGGTGGCCGTTGTCCAGGGTCACGCGAAAACGGGTGTCGGGCAACACCTCGTTGACCACGCCCATCAGTTCAATCAGTTCTTCTTTAGCCATTTAAAACGTCTTTCTCAAAGCAGGATCGGTTTGGTCATCTGCCGC
>JAIXXW010000013.1 GCA_027490555.1 Comamonadaceae bacterium
CTGCCCGAAGAGCGTGCCTGGATGACGCGGCTGACCACCGAAGGCGGTGTGGTCGATGTCTACCGCCGCCTGCAGCCGCACACCACCGACGCTTGCTACACCTGGTGGAGCAACCGGGGTCAGGCCTATGCCAAGAACGTGGGCTGGCGGCTGGACTACCACCTGGCCACCCCCGCCGTGGCCGAGAAGGCCCGAACCGAGCACATCTACAAGGGCGAAAAATTCTCGGACCACGCACCGATCACCATCGGCTACGACTTCGGCCTGTGAGGCGTGGATCGGGTTGCAGGCCCGGTTGCGCGACCCAGTGGCTGCACCACAAGGCCGCCAGCGAACGACCTGACCCGCCCCGGATCAAGGGCGCACCGCAATCTCATTGCGCACCGAAGTGACGCCTTTGACGCTGCGTGCGATGGATTCGGCCTTGTTGCGTTCCAGGGTGTTTTTGGCAAAGCCGGACAGCAGCACGGTGCCGTTCAGGGTTTCCACACTGATGGACGAACCGGCCACGTCTTTGTCTTCGTAAAAACGTGATTTCACCGCGGTGGTGATGCCCGTGTCATCCAGGTAGGCGCCCACGGTTTCCTGCCCACGCGTGACCGCGTAGCCCGATGCCAACACCAAAATCAAAGAGGCGGCCACAGCGGCCCAAGTGGTTTTTCGAGTCATGTTCAAGTCCCATCGCACAAACAGTCCATACCGCCAAGCCAAAGCCTGACCCCATGCCAGTGTCGCGCCTTGATCAGGCACCACCCCAGTGAGGGCATGGTGGACCGGGCTGTCGAACTTGTCGGTATGCCAGACAACAGACAGGTGTCTTGGGGGCTCCTAAAGTGAACACCTCCCTTTTCATCCACTTCAAGGACTCCTCATGTCTGATGTCAAAACCACCACCGAAAAAATGTCTTCTTTGGGCGCCAGTGCCACCAGCCCTGTCGATCAGTTGATCAACGAGGCGCGACCTGTGTTCAGCCGTATGACCGACCGGGTCAAAGACGAGTTGCATGAACTGGGCGAATCCGGCAAAGAGGCGATGTCGGACGTCAAGCACAAGCTGCAAGACGAAGCCCGACAAGTGCGGGTCAAAACCGAGCACTACATTCAGCACGAGCCCATGGCCTCGGTGTTGATTGCGGCCGGCACGGGTGCCGCCGCTGCTTTGGCGGTGTCTTGGTTCATGCGCTCCCGCCAACATTGATGTTCAAGCAGCTGCTGAAAATCATTTTGCTGCCACCGGCGTTGATCAGCGCCCATGCCCAAGGCTATGTGGGCCTGGTCAACGAGGTGGGCTGGCGATTCTGGCGTGCACTCAAAAACAAATGCTGGCTGTACGGCTTGAGTGCGCTGGCCTTGGCGCTGGCCTTGGTCTTTGGCGGGGTGGCTCTGATGCTGTGGGGCACCCTGCCGATGACCGATGCGCCGCAAGCCTGGCTGCTGTGGGCCTTGCCTGGCAGCTGCCTGCTCACCAGCGGGCTGTGCGGATGGCGTGCCTGGAGCCTGCCGATGCCGTCTGTGTGGCAAGACATCCAGTCCCAGTGGCATTTGGACCTCGCCGTGATCCGAGCGGCTGACGAGCCATGCACAACGAAATGACGCCGCTTGAACGCCTGGCCGTTACACGAAGCCAGTTGGCCCAAGCTTTGCGCGACCCGGTTTGGCTGCTGCTGCTGCGTCGCTGGATGAAAGAAAAACCGCCAGCCCGCTGATGGCGAGCAGGGCAGTGGCTGCCATGCGAAACAGTGGATGTGCGGTGTGCATAGGAAACTCCTTGTGTCCAGAAAAAAAGACTTGGCACAAACCTGTGTCCACATGGCCAAGGCCGGTCAAGCCACTTCAGCATAGGGACGGCAGACGGCGCCGTCTGTGGCTTGGCCCACAGGCCCACAAGCCTGGGCTTGGGCCTGGGCATTTCTATAATTTGCCCATGCTGCAATACCAAACCATTCCCGTCACGCCCTTCCAGCAAAACTGTTCCTTGATCTGGGACGACCAAAGCCGGCAAGCGGCGGTGGTCGATCCGGGCGGTGACCTGCATTTGATCCTGGACGCCGTGCAGCAACGCGGCCTGAAGCTCGAGCAAATCTGGATCACCCATGGCCACCTGGACCACGCCTCGGGCACGGCCGATTTGGCCGAACAGTTGGGCGGCTTGCCCATCATCGGGCCGCATCCGGCAGACCAGTTCTGGATTGATGGTTTGCCACAGGCCGCAGCGGCCTATGGCTTTCCACCCGCGCGGGTGTTCAAGCCGACACGCTGGCTGGCCGATGGCGATACCGTCACACTGGGCGCGCACACCTTGCAAGTGCGGCACTGCCCAGGGCACACGCCGGGCCATGTGGTGTTTTATTCACCCGAGATCCAGCGCGCTTTTGTGGGGGATGTGCTGTTTGCCGGCAGCATTGGCCGCACCGATTTCCCGCAAGGCAACCACGACGATTTGATCGCCAGCATCACCCAGCGCCTGTGGCCCATGGGCAATGACACGGTGTTCATACCCGGCCATGGCCCCGAGAGCACGTTTGGCCGGGAGCGGCGCAGCAACCCTTATGTCGGCGGTACCTGAAACCAGGAAGCGGTCTCAACCCTTGCGGGCTTGTTCGTACAGGCGCTGCACCTTGGGCAGGTTGGCCTGAAGCTCTTCGATGCGGTTGCTGCCGCTGGGGTGGGTGGACAAAAAGGACGGGCCTCCGTTGTTGCTGGCCGCTTGCATTTTTTGCCACAGGCTGACACTGGCCTCGGGCTTGTAACCCCCGCGCGCGGCGATCTCCAAGCCCACCAGATCGGCTTCGGTTTCGTTGTCCCGGCTGTACTTCAGGCTGAGCAGCTGCGTGCCCAGATTCGCGGCGGCATCGCCCAAAGCGCCCAAGCCCAGCAATTGTGAGGCGATCGACAGCCCGAGGCTGGTGGCCTGGCTTTTGGCCAAGCGTTCGCGGGCATGTTCGCGCAAGGCATGCGCCATTTCATGGCCCATGATCATGGCGGCTTCGTCTTCACTCAGCTTGAGCTGGTCCAGGATGCCGGTGTAAAAGGCGATCTTGCCGCCCGGCATGCACCAGGCATTGATCTGTTTGCTGCCAATCAGATTGACCTGCCAGCGCCATTGCCCAGAACGGGCGTTCCATTGGGCGCTTTGCGGAATCAGGCGGTTGGCAATGGCCCGCAGGCGCAGCAACTGCGGGTGGTCGTCTGGGGCCAGTGCGCCCTTGGCGCGTGCTTCTTCCAGCACCTGCGCGTATTGCTGCCGGGCCGATGCTTCCAGGGTTTCGGCGGGCACCAATTTGCGCAGCCCCGATGCCGCGCCCACATCCACCTGCGCCCAAGCCCCTGTGGCGCCCACTGCCGCCGTGGCGCCCGCGGCCAGCATGAAGGCGCGGCGGGCTGGCCAGCGTGGGGTGGCGTCCGCAGGCGTGCCCGTGGACGCATGCCCGGAGGCCGCCAACACCGAAGTCTTGAAATCGCAAATGAAGCACATGGTGTGCAAATGATAGCGAAAAAGCCGTATTCAACAGGGCTGCGTTGATAATCCGCACATGTCCGAAGCCGCTGCCCCTCTCGACCCTTCTTCGTCCACCCCGGTGCGCACCTGGCGCGAGGCGTTGCGGCTGTATTTGCAGCCGGCCAGCTTGCGCATGCTGGCGCTGGGCTTTGCGGCGGGACTGCCGCTGCTGCTGGTGCTGGGCACACTGAGCTTTCGACTGCGCGAGGCGGGCATCGACCGCAGCACGATTGGCTACCTCAGCTGGGTGGGGCTGGCCTACGGCGTCAAGTGGATGTGGGCCCCGCTGGTGGACCGCATGCCCATCCCGTGGCTGACGCGGCGACTCGGGCGCAGGCGCAGCTGGCTTCTCCTGTCGCAATGTGTCATCGCAGGCGGCTTGGTGGGCATGGCCCTGAACGACCCCTCGCAACTGCTCGGTCCTTTGGTGGCCTGTGCGGTGATGGTGGCGGTGGCTTCGGCCACGCAGGACATTGCATTGGACGCTTACCGCATCGAGTCGGCCGAGGTGGATGCCCAAGCGGCCCTGGCTGCCTGCTACCAGACCGGTTACCGACTGGCCATGATCTGGGCTGGGGCGGGTGTGCTGTGGATCGCGGCCTGGGCGCAAGGCGAGCAGGCCACAGGCTATGCGCAGTCGGCCTGGCAAGTGGCGTACCTGGTGATGGCGCTTTGCATGCTGCCGGGCATGCTGGTGGTGTTGGGCTCGCCCGAGCCGGTGCCTGCCCCTTTCAAGCCGGCGCGGCATGTGCTCGAGTGGCTCCAGGGTGCGGTGGTCGAGCCTTTTGTGGATTTCTGGTTGCGTTACCGCTGGCAGGCCGTGCTGCTCTTGGCACTGATCTCGGTGTACCGCATCAGTGATGTGGTCATGGGCATCATGGCCAACCCCTTTTATGTGGACATGGGCTTCACCAAGAGCGAAGTGGCGGGTGTGACCAAGGTGTATGGCGTCATCATGACCTTGGTGGGTGCGTTTGTCGGTGGTCTGTTGGCGGCGCGCCTGGGGGTGATGCGCGTGCTCATGTTGGGCGCGGCCTTGAGCGCGGCCAGCAATTTGCTGTTTGTCTGGCTCAGTGGCGTGGGCCACGATGTGCAGGCGCTGGTCTGGGTGATTTCGGCCGACAACCTGGCCAGTGGCATTGCGTCTGCGGCCTTCATTGCCTATTTGTCCTCCCTGACCAACATCAGTTACTCGGCCACGCAATACGCGCTGCTGAGTTCCATGATGCTGCTGCTGCCCAAGTTCATTGCCGGTTTTTCGGGTCAATTTGTCGATGCCCACGGCTATGCCAGCTTTTTCACGGCCACGGCCTGTTTGGGTGTGCCTGTGCTGCTGCTGGTGGCGCTTGCTGCACGCGTGCATGCCCGAACCCCGCGCTGAATTTACGCATCTTTACCTGGGCCCAGGCCCTTGGCCATGCAATCCGGTGATGATGTCGGGATGCCACAACTTTTGATGATCGAAGACGATGTCCGCCTGGCGGGCATGGTGGTGGACTACCTGGGCCAAAACGGTTTTGCAGTGGTCCACGCGGTCGATGCACGCAGTGGTCTGGAGCGCTTGCACACCCCCGACATCGAGCTGGTGATCCTGGACCTGATGCTGCCCGATCTGGACGGCCTGCAGGTGTGCCAGCGCATCCGCGCCCTGCCTGGCAGCGCCGGCCAGCTGCCGGTGCTGATGCTGACGGCCAAGGGCGACCCGATGGACCGCATCATCGGCCTGGAAATGGGCGCCGACGATTATTTGCCCAAGCCCTTTGAGCCGCGCGAGCTGCTGGCCCGCATCAAGGCCATCTTGCGGCGCAAAAACCCGGTGCACGACACGCCTCTGCGGCGCATGCAATTTGGCTCGCTCGACATCGACCGCGATGCCCGCCGCGTCAGCGTCAGGGGGCAGGTCTGCGAGCTGACTTCCTACCAGTACGACCTGCTGGTGGCCCTGGCCGAACGCGCAGGGCGGGTGCTCACGCGCGACCAGATCATGGAGGCCGTGCGGGGCAAAGAACTGGAGGCTTTTGACCGTTCGATCGACGTGCACATGGGGCGCATCCGTGCCGCCATCGAGGACGACCCGAAGGCACCGCAGCGCATCCTCACCGTGCGTGGCGTGGGTTATGTGTTTGCCCGCCACCAGGACTGAGCCCATGCCGATCCGAACCCTGTCGCGCCACTGGTCCCGCCACCTGTACCTGCGCATCTGGTTGGCCGTGGTGGCCGTCGTGACGCTGCTCATGCTGGTGGTGGGCTGGGCCTGGCGGGCCACGGTCGAGCACCATGCCGCGCCGCCCGTCCCGCGCGAGTGGGTGGTGCTGAACGCCCAGGGCGAGGTGTTGGCCAGCGCCACACGCACCGGGCCGGGCGAGCCCTTGGCTTTTGAAGTGCCATTGCCCGATGGCCAGATGCTCCCCCTGCAAGTGCAACGCGGTGGCGAGCGCTCGGCCGAGCGTGGCCGGCCGCATCGGATGCACCGCCTGGGGCCGGGCGCCGAAGGCCGCCTGCCGCCCCATCTGCGCAAGGACATGCCCTGGTGGGCCAGGCCCTCGGGTTTTTTCTGGCTGCTGGGCCTGATCGGTCTGGCTGTGGCGCTGGGCTTGTACCCAGTGGTGCGCAGACTGACGCAGCGCCTGGAAGGCCTGCAGCGCGGTGTGCAGCGTTGGGGTGAGGGCGACTTGGCGGTGCGCGTGCCGGTGCAAGGTGACGACGAAGTCGCCGACCTGTCCGAACGTTTCAACGCGGCGGCCGAACGCATTGAAGGCTTGATGGCCTCGCAAAAGTCATTGTTGGCCAATGCCTCGCACGAGCTGCGCTCGCCCTTGGCACGCATCCGCATGGGGCTGGAGCTGATGGGCGGCCCCGGGGCAGATCCGGCAGCGCTGGACCGTCACCGTGCCGAGATCGCGCGCAGCATGGCCGAGCTGGACCAGCTGATTGACGAAATCCTGCTGGCCAGTCGCTTGGACGCCAGGGAGGCCGACATGGGGCCTGTGGAGCCGGTGGACCTGGTGGGTCTGTGCGCCGAAGAATGCGCGCGGGTGGGTGCGACGCTGGAGGTGCCGCCCGGCTTGTCGCAGCTGGAGGTGCAGGGCGTGGCCAAGCTGCTGCGCCGCATGGTGCGCAACCTGTTGGAAAATGCCAGGCGCTATGGGGTGGCGTCGCCGCAGGACGCCGGCATTGTGCTGGCCCTGCGCTCGGACCGGCATGCCTTGCTGCTGACGGTGTGTGACAACGGGCCGGGCGTGCCGCCCGAGTACCGGGAGCGCATTTTCGAGCCGTTTTTTCGCTTGCCTGGCGCCAGCGAGGGCGCCGGCGGTGTGGGCCTGGGTTTGGCCTTGGTCAAGTCGATCGCCGAGCGGCA
>JAIXXW010000070.1 GCA_027490555.1 Comamonadaceae bacterium
TCGGCACGCCAACAAGCCGTGACATAATCCCCGGCTGGAGCTGCGGCTGTAGCTCAGTGGATAGAGTATTGGCCTCCGAAGCCAAGGGTCGTGGGTTCGATCCCCGCCAGCCGCGCCAAATTCGACAACGCCACCCTTTGCGGTGGCTTTTTTTGTTTCTGGAAAGTCCTTGTACGACAGGCACTTGCCGGATTCTGAAGCTCGTCGTCGTTCGCCAAGCTGCTCGGTTCAGCCGGGTTTGAGTCGGGTTTCTGGACGGGTTTGTGGACCCTCTTCGCTAACTCCAAAACTGAATCGCCCCCGGTTTCGTGGAGGCCAGTTGGTTTAAGTTGAGACCTCTGTCTCGTTCTCCCCGGCTAGCTGCCGGTAGTAGTTCACTTCAGCTTCAGCCGGTGGAACATACCGAATCGAGCTCAGCAGTGGGTGATGGTTGAACCAGGCTTCCCATTCCAGGGTTGCCAGTTCCAGTGCCTCCTAGGTTTTCCAGGGGGCATGGCGGTGGATCAATTCGGCCTTGTACAGCCCATTGATGGTCTCGGCCAGGGCGTTGTCGTAGCTGTCGCCACGGCTGCCCACAATGCGCCGGGTAAACACATCCATCACAAAGGCTGCGCATTGCCAGCCCTGCCAGGTGCTGACGTCGGTAAAGTCCGACACCCACAGCTGGTTGGGCAGATCGGCCTTGAATTGACGGTTGAACCGGTCCTGCGGGCATGGTGCTGCTTTATCTGGCACCGTGGTGCGCACAACGTTGCCCCTGCGAACGCCGTGCAACCCCAGACGTTTCATCAGCCGCTCGACCGTACAGTGGGTCAGCTTGGTACTCACCTTGTTGTTCGAGGGCCATGCGAACAGCGTGTTGGCGCACTTCGGGTGAAAAACGGTTTGATTTCTTGCTCATGGCGCCATCTTCAAAAAATGTAGAGCTTCCTCAAAATCCGGGGTTATTCGATAGTTTGACGCAAGCAGGCGCTTTATCAATGTGTCTCCAGTATTACTCAAGCAGAGTTTATAAAAAATTGAAATTCGATATCCTGAAATTGAGGAAAACACTAACCACCTCAAAAGGAGACAACATGAAACGTAGTAACTTCTCAAGGGCTGCCCTGCTGCCGACGGTCATCACGGTGTCTGCTCTCGTAGGATGTAGCGGCACCAACAAGCGACTTGCCTCTGATTTCCGAACCTCTTGTGCACAGCTTTCAAATCAAAAAATTGCTGCCGACAAAATATCTCTTCCAACTACGGGTGTCGTCATCACATCGGCAAATTTGGTGTTGGACACTGATAAAGGCAATGCCAATGGTACCTATTGCCGGGTCTTGGGTTCTATCCGTCCGGTAGACAAAAACGCACCCGATATTCAATTCCAAGTTAACTTGCCAGAGGTCTGGAATGAAAAAGCCCTTCAAAACGGAGGCGGAGGTTACAACGGCAATATCCCAAACACCTTAGGAGCAACAACGCTGGGTCTGCCAAATGTGATTCCTTTGCAGATCGGGTACATCACATTCGCCAGCGACTCTGGTCACCAAGCACCAGACTCCAACGATGCATCGTTTGCCATGAACGATGAGTCGCTGTTGAATTTTGGCTACATGCACATCAAGAAGACACGCGATGCAGCATTTGTGATCTCTGAGTGGGTCTACGGAAAACAACCACGCCGCCTCTACTTCCAAGGCGGTTCGACTGGTGGCCGAGAGGCGCTGACAGCGGCGATGCGTTGGCCTGAGTCGTATGACGGTGTCATCACCAACTACCCGACAGCCAACTTTATGGGGCTTAGGCTCTGGGGCGCAGTATTGGCTCGCGCCATTTACGACAACAACTCTGCCGGCTGGATACCACCGGAGATGGTCACCAAGATTGCCAAAGACGCCAATGCCCGATGTGATGCGTTGGACGGTGCAGTGGATGGGCTTGTTAGCAACATGGCAGCATGTCGAGCACAGTCTCCTCAGTTCATTGCCGATCTTGCTTGCAAGAAAGGAGAAACTGGATTTCCCACAACATGTTTAACTCCAACACAGATTAACCGCACACTCGACATTTATCACAATGGCTACACGCTGCCATATTCATTCGCCAACGGTGTCAACAACTACGCTGGATACAACAGCGAAGAAGGCATCACCATGCAAATTGGATCGCAGGCAGCTTACATGGAACCACCACAGTCTGGCCCTAATGCCCACCATGTGAGCCGGGCAGACCAGTTCATGAAGTACTTTGTTGCCCGAGATCCATCGTTTAGCCTACTCTCTTTTGACATCTTTAATCCTGGCGTTTACAAGGACAGAATCATCAGTCTGTCTGACATTTTGGGAGCAACAACCCCGGATTGGACTGCCTTTGAAGCAAAAGGGGGCAAAGTGCTGTGGGTTCAAGGGAATGATGATCCGAGCGTGAGTCCTTATGCCAATGTGAATGTCTACAACTCGATCATCGCCAAGATGGGCCAAACGAAGGTTGACAACTTCATGAGGTTCTACTTGGTGCCTGGTCTGGCTCATGGCGGCGGAAACTTCTCACCAACCTGGGACAACTTGAACATCTTGGATAACTGGGTTGACAAGGGGAATGCTCCGCCTAGCGCGCCAGTCGCAATCGATGGCACCAAAACCGCAACCAAGGGCCGCTCGCGGCCAATGTGTTCCTATCCAACCTGGGCCAAGTACAACGGGTTTGGAGATATCAATCTTGCAAGCAGTTTTAGTTGCGTTAAGTGAACCCACAGGCACAAACGGTCAGTGCTGGTGTTCCACATCGTTCACCATACGGCCGAGGTAGCACACAGCGCCTTGGCCGTACTTCTTGAAAAAAACTGGCTTCATATCAAGCATGACCTTCGTTCTTTTTTTGCTGCGATTTTGAATGTTGGTCGATGGTCAACGGATGAACTGACTGCTTGTCAAACCTATGATCTGTCCAAGATGAGATGGTTATTGACCTTGTGGGTGGTTGACGAGTGCGAAACCGATTTTTGCATCACCTCATCGCAGACTCAATTATGGCTACGCAAACCATCTCATCGTCGCGTTCACCCGACCCGAGCACCCTGGTGGTCGACCAGCGTCGGCCTCGTGGTCAGGGACTGCCCAAAGCCCCCCTCCGTCATCCCAGCAAGACCGTGCTCAAACGCCGTACCGGTCGCGGTAGGCCTGCACACGGGGCAGGTGCTGGCCCAGCTCGTTGCTGCCTTGTTGCCCCAAAAACGCCAGCAAATCCTCGAGCTTGGCAATCGTGCAGACCTGCATGCCCAGGTTGTTGCGCACGTATTGCACGGCGCTGTGAGGCACGTCCCGTGTGGAGCCGTCGGCTTGCTTTTCGGTGGCCATTTCCTGGCGGTCCAGGGCGATGGCCACGGCGTGTGCGGTGGCGCCAGCCCCCTGGATCAGGGCGATCGACTCGCGTGCAGCGGTGCCCGCGCTCATCACATCGTCCACGATCAGCACACGGCCCTGCAAAGGTGCACCCACCAGCGAGCCGCCTTCGCCGTGGTCCTTGGCCTCTTTGCGGTTGTAGGCAAAAGGCACGTTCTTGCCCAGTCGGGCCAACTCGACCGACACCGCCGCGCCCAGCGGAATGCCTTTGTAGGCAGGACCGAAGATCATGTCGAATTCGATGCCGCTGGCCAGCAAGGCTTTTGCATAAAATTGCGCCAGTCGTCCCAGCTTGGCGCCATCGTCAAACAGGCCGGCGTTGAAGAAATAGGGGCTCATGCGCCCGGCTTTGGTCTTGAATTGCCCAAAGCGCAGCACGCCCGAATCGACCGCAAACTGTACAAATTCCTGAGCGAGCGCCTGCACCTCGGCGCTGCTTGCCTGTCCTGTCACCATGGGGAAATCCTTGTTCAAACTCACCAGCCTCAACCTCAACGGCATCCGTTCGGCCACGACCAAAGGGGTCGAAGCCTGGCTGGCGCAAGAGAGCCCCGATTGTATTTGCGTGCAAGAGGTCAAAGCCCAGGCGAGCGATGTGGCGGGCAAGTTCGAAGAACTCGCAGGATTGAAGGGCCACTTCCACTTTGCCGAGAAAAAGGGCTATTCGGGCGTGGGCATTTACACCCGGCACGAACCCAGCGAGGTGGTGGTGGGCTTTGACGGTGGCGAGTTCGACGCCGAAGGCCGCTATGTGGAGACACGTTTTGACACGCCATCGCGCAAGCTGTCCATCGTCAGCGTGTATTTCCCGAGTGGATCGTCCGGTCCCGAGCGGCAAGAGGCCAAATTCCGCTTTCTGGACAAGATCTACCCGCACCTGATGGCCCTCAAGGTCGAGCGCGACTTCATCGTCTGCAGCGATGTGAACATCGCGCACCAAGAGGCCGACCTCAAAAACTGGAAGGGCAACCTCAAAAACAGCGGCTTCCTGCCCGAAGAGCGTGCCTGGATGACGCGGCTGACCACCGAAGGCGGTGTGGTCGATGTCTACCGCCGCCTGCAGCCGCACACCACCGACGCTTGCTACACCTGGTGGAGCAA
>JAIXXW010000075.1 GCA_027490555.1 Comamonadaceae bacterium
AACGATGTGCTGGCCCAGGTGCTGGGCGACCTGATCTCGCGCTGCGCCCTGATCACGCTGATGTACCAGTCGCGCAACGAGGCCGAGCACTCCACCGACGAGCATGTGGGCATCGTGGCGGCCCTCGAAGCGCAGGATTCGGATCTGGCCGTGCGCCTGATGCACGAACACCTGCTGCACGTCGAAGCCAGCCTGACCTTTGACCGCAAAGTGCCCACCCACGACATCGCCCTGGCCCTGGCCTGAACCCTGGAGCACCCGCATGAGCACCTACGACAGCACCCTCCCCTACCCCCGCGACCTGAAAGGCTACGGCCGCCAGGTGCCGCACGCGCAGTGGCCTGGCGGCGCGCGCGTGGCGGTTCAGTTTGTCCTGAACTACGAAGAGGGCGGCGAAAACTCGGTGCTGCATGGCGATGCGGGCTCCGAGCAGTTTCTGTCCGAGATGTTCAACCCCGCGGCCTTCCCCGATCGGCACATCAGCATGGAAGGCATTTACGAGTACGGCTCGCGCGCGGGCGTGTGGCGCATCCTGCGCGAGTTTGAAAAACGTGGCCTGCCACTGACCGTGTTCGGTGTGGCCACCGCGCTGCAAAAGCACGAGGACGTGACCGCTGCATTCCAGGAATTGGGCTATGACATCGCCTGCCACGGGCTCAAGTGGATCCATTACCAAAACATCGACGAAGCCACCGAGCGCGCCCACATGGCCGAGGCCATGGCGATTTTGCAAAAGCTCACCGGCGAGCGGCCCCTGGGCTGGTACACCGGCCGTGACAGCCCCAACACCCGGCGTCTGGTGGCCGACTATGGCGGCTTTGAATACGACAGCGACTACTACGGCGACGACCTGCCCTTCTGGATGAAAGTGAAAAAGAGCGACGGCAGCGTGACGCCGCAACTCATCGTGCCCTACACGCTGGACTGCAACGACATGCGCTTTGCGCTGCCGCAGGGCTACTCGCACGCCGACCCCTTCTTTCAGTACATGAAGGACACCTTTGATGCGCTGTATGCCGAGGGTGACCCGGGTGGCGACAACGCCCCCAAGATGATGAGCATCGGCATGCATTGCCGTCTGCTCGGACGCCCCGGGCGCATATCCGCACTGCAACGCTTTCTGGACCACATCCAATCGCACGAGCAGGTGTGGGTCGCCAGGCGCATCGACATTGCGCGCCACTGGAAAGCCACGCACCCGTATGCCGAGTGAACGCGATGGCAGGTGGCCCTCCGCCGCTGCCGTCGCCCACAGGGCGGGCTCCTGCCCCATCACCACAACCTCTTCCAACCCGCACTGAGGCACCCATGCCCATCACGCTTGAACAACTCAACCAGGCCAGCCCCGCAGAGGCCGCGCAGATGCTCGATGGCCTGTACGAACACTCGCCCTGGATCGCCGAGCAAGCCTTGAACCAGCGGCCCTTCAAGTCCCTCGCCCACCTCAAACACACCTTGTGCGAAGTGCTGGCGCAGGCGGGGCGCGAGGCACACATCGGCCTGATCCGTGCCCACCCGGAACTCGCTGGCAAAGCCATGGTCAGCCAATCGCTCACCGCCGAATCCACCAACGAACAAACCAAGGCCGGCCTGACCCATTGCACGCCCGAGGAGTTCGCCAAGCTGCAGACACTCAACGCCGACTACAACGCCAAGTTCGGCTGGCCCTTCATCCTGGCCGTGCGCGGTCCGCGGGGTGTGGGGCTGAACAAGCAGCAGATCATCGACGCCTTCGAGCGGCGCCTGCATGGCCACCCCGACTTTGAGTTGGCCGAATGCCTGCGCAACATCCACCGCATCGCCGAGATCCGCCTCAACGACAAGTTTGGCGTGGAGCCCACACTCGGCCACCAGGTCTGGGACTGGCAAGAAAAGCTGGCCCAGCATTCCGACCCCGGCTTTGCCGAGCTGGGGCAACTCACGGTGACCTACCTCACCGATGCGCACCGCGCCTGCGCCCAGCGCATCACGCAAACCATGCGCGACTGCGGCTTTGACGAGGTCTACACCGACGCGGTGGGCAATGTGGTGGGCCGCTACCACCCGGCCCAGCAAGGCCGTCAATACCTGATGACCGGCAGCCATTACGACACCGTGCGCAACGGTGGCAAATACGACGGCCGCCTGGGCATTTTTGTGCCCATGGCCTGCGTCCAGCAGTTGCACCGGCAAGGCCGCCGTCTGCCCTTTGGCATCGAGGTGGTGGCATTTGCCGAAGAAGAAGGCCAGCGCTACAAAGCCACCTTCTTGGGCTCGGGCGCCCTCATCGGCCAGTTCAACCCCGCCTGGCTGGACCAACATGACGCCGACGGCATCCCCATGCGGGCCGCCATGCAGCATGCGGGCCTGTGCGTGGACGACATCCCCCAGATCCAGCGCGACCCCGCGCAATACCTGGGCTTTGTGGAGGTGCACATCGAGCAAGGACCGGTGCTCAACGAGGTGAACATCCCGCTGGGCGTGGTCACCTCCATCAACGGCAGCGTGCGCTACCTGTGCGAGGTGATCGGCACCGCCAGCCACGCCGGCACCACCCCCATGGACCGCCGCCGCGACGCGGCCTGCGCGGTGGCAGAACTGGCGCTGTACATGGAGCAACGGGCCGCGCAAGACGGTGACAGCGTGGCCACCATGGGCCAGCTGCAAGTACCCAACGGCTCGATCAATGTGGTGCCTGGCCGCTGCCTGTTCAGCCTGGACATGCGCGCGCCCACCGATGCGCAGCGCGATGCGCTGGTGGCCGACATCCTGGCGCAGCTGCAGGCCATTGCCGAGCGCCGTGGCGTGCGTGTGAAAGCCGAGATGACCATGAGCGCCGCCGCAGCCCCCAGCGACCCGGCGTGGCAAGCGCGCTGGGAACGCGCGGTGACGGCCCTGGGCGTGCCGCTCTTCAAACTGCCCAGCGGCGCAGGCCACGACGCGATGAAGCTGCACGAAGTCATGCCGCAAGCCATGCTGTTTGTGCGCGGCGAAAACGCCGGCATCAGCCACAACCCGCTTGAATCCACCACCAGCGACGACATGCAACTGTGTGTCGACGCCTTCACCCATGTTTTGAACCAACTTTCCCTGGAACTGTCATGAGCGCCACCGCAACACATTACCAACAACTGGACGCCTGGATCGACGCGCACTTTGACGAGCAGGTGAAGTTCCTGCAGGCGCTGGTGCAAGTGCCCACCGACACGCCCCCCGGCAACAACGCACCGCATGCCGAGCGCACCGCCGAACTGCTGGCGCCCATGGGTTTTGTGGCCGAAAAACACCCTGTTCCCGCATCCGAAGTCAAAGCCTATGGCCTCGAGTCGATCACCAACCTGATCGTGCGCCGTCGATACGGCGAGGGCAAAACCATCGCCCTGAATGCCCACGGCGATGTGGTGCCCCCGGGCGAAGGCTGGACGCATCCGCCCTACGGTGGCGAAATCCACCACGGAGCCATGTACGGCCGCGCCACTGCCGTGAGCAAGTGTGACTTTTCCACCTTCACCTTTGCCACGCGGGCGCTCGAATCGCTCAATGCCACATTGAAAGGCAGCGTGGAACTGCACTTCACCTACGACGAAGAGTTTGGCGGCGAGATGGGCCCGGGCTGGTTGCTGGCCCAAGGCCTGACCCAACCCGATTTGATGATCGCCGCGGGCTTCAGCTACCAGGTGGTCACCGCCCACAACGGTTGCCTGCAAATGGAAGTGACGGTGCACGGCGAGATGGCGCATGCCGCCATCCCCGACAGCGGCACCGACGCGCTGCAAGGCGCGGTGCACATCCTGAACGCCCTGCACGCGCTGAACAGCCAATACCTGCAGGTCACGTCGCAGGTCGAAGGCATCAGCCACCCCTACCTGAACGTGGGCCTGATCGAAGGCGGCACCAACACCAACGTGGTGCCCGGCAAGGTCCGCTTCAAGCTCGACCGCCGCATGATCCCCGAAGAAAACCCGGCCGAGGTCGAAGCCAGCATCCGCCAGACCATTGCCGATGCGGCCGCCAGCTTCCAGCCCCCACGCGGCGGCCATGGGCTGAAAGTGGATGTGCGCCGCATGCTGCTGGCCAACGCCATGAAGCCCCTGCCCGGCAACCAGCCTCTGGTCAGCGCCATCCAAAAACACGGCCAGCAGGTGTTTGGCGAGGCCATCCCGGCCATCGGCACGCCGCTGTACACCGACGTGCGCCTGTATGTGGAACGCGGCATCCCCGGCGTGATCTACGGCGCCGGCCCCCGCACCGTGCGCGAATCCAACGCCAAACGCGCCGACGAGCATGTGCAGCTCGATGACCTGCGCCGGGCGACCAAGGTGATCGCACGCACTTTGCTGGATTTGCTCGCTTGAAACTCAAGGTGCATTGACACGCGCCAACAATTCCTCGTCGCTGAAGAACTTCAAACGCTCGTTCTCAATCCGTTGATGGCTTTTTGCAGGGCTTTGGCAGTGGATGAAGTTTTGAAGATCATCCAGCTTGAGCGTCCGCGTTTTGAGCGTGCAATGCTTGTACGTACGCAAGTCATAAAACCACACACCCTTGGCGTGCACCTTGCCGTCTTTGGGCTTGGCGTCAACAAGTGAAGCGCCGACAGCGGCCTTCCCATTTGGATGCAAAGTTATCAGCCGGAACGCGGCATCAACCTTTCGTTGTTAATTTGACTACAGTGATGTATATTCGACAACATCGTTGTCAATTCAACATCAAATCATGAACGAAGCCCAGCTCATCGAGGTTTTTGGCGGTCAGGCCCGGTTCAAAGTGCTGCAAGCATTGTTTGCCGAGCCGGGTCGGGGCTTTGGGCCGCGTGAGCTGGCCGCTGCCTCAGGCATAGACCCCGGCAACACGGCCCGCTTGCTCAAACGCTGGTCGGTGGCTGGCCTGGTGCAGCGCCGCCAGCAAGATGGCCTGCCCCGCTATTACGCCAGTACAGACCCGCAGTTGGCACCGTTGGTGACCCTCATGCAGCAAGACAGCGCGCTGGTGCGTACGCTGCGTGAAACCCTTGAAAAACTGGATGGGATCGAAGTGGCCTTGGTGTTTGGCTCGGTGGCCCGGGGCCAAGCCACCGCCACCAGCGATGTCGACGTGCTGATTCTGGGCACAGCTTCTGAACTCAAGGCCAACGCCGCACTCAGGCCTGCAGGTCGCCAGTTGGGCCGAAAGTTGCACGCCACTGCGTGTACGATAGAAGCATTCAAAAAACAGGTGACAGACCGTGAAAGCTTTGCTCAAGAAGTTGTCCAAAGCCCTCGCATCCCGCTGATTGGACATTTTGATGCTGCGATCTTTTCAGCGCCTGGCCAGTGAGCCAGATGCTCCCGTCAAACCGCAAGCGACCAACGCCAAGGATGCAGTGGCCTGGCTCCAGAGCGCGCAGGTCAAGTTGACGGATGCTCAGCAAACCGCCGTGTCATCCGGCACCCGCATGGACGCTGCCTGGGACGCTGTGCTGATGACATGCCTGGCTGTGGCTGCTGCGCAGGGTTGGCGCATCACCAGTGACAAAGGCCACCATGCCGCAGCACTTGAGGGTGCCGCACAGGCGGTGTCGCTGAGCGTGATAGCCTTTGACGAACTGGACACCCTGCGCGATTGGCGCAACCGCAAATACCGGGCAGGTTTCCAAGTCGATTCTGTTGAACTGGCGGAGGCGATTGAACTGGTGGCCACATTCCTAAGCACCGTGGCCCACTGGTTTGCCGAGCACCACGCCAAGCTGCTCACCCGGGGCCTGCAACCATGAACGAAGCCGAAACCCGAGCTAGCCGCCCTGAAAGCGCCAAGGCCCACAACACGGTGACGTCTCGGCAAAAGCAACATGCCTTCTTGGCGTTTGTGCTGGACCAGTGCGTGACCCAAGGCGTAGACCAACTCGACGCCGACAAACTCACCCCGCTGCTCAAGCTGCGCTACAACGCGTTGAATGACGCCATGGCGGAATTGGGGGATGCGGTGCAGGTCAGGCAGGCGTTTGTGGGGATGCAGCGGTATTTGTACGAATAAAAAACGCAGTCCCCGGTCTCCTGGACGCTGCGTTGATGCACACATCCAGCCGTCTGGGAACCGCCGCTCAATACACCGGCTGATGCTGTTTCAAGCTGGCGATCACTTCCGCTGTCAGCACAAAGCCCGCACCGAAGAGCTCCGCCAATTCAGCACAGCGCTGGGCAAACGCATCCACGCCCTGGCCATAGATGAATTGCAGCGCGCCACCTGTCCAGGCTGGAAAGCCGATGCCGAAGATCGAGCCGATGTTGCCGTCGTGCACCGAGGTCAGCACGCCTTCTTGCAGGCAGCGGGCAGTTTCCACCGCCTGGCGGTACAGCAGGCGGTCTTGGATGTCTTTCGGATGGTAGGCCAGGCCTGGTTTTTCAAAGCGGGTTTTGAGTTCGGGCCACAGCGATTTTTTCTGGCCTGCGGGGTAGTCGTAAAAACCACCGCCTGCGGCGCGGCCGGGGCGTTGGAGTTCTTTGACCATGCGCTCGACCAGCAGCTCGCCGGGCGTGGCGGTGTAGGTTTTGCCTTCCTTGGCGAAGTCTTCGCGGGTCTGGTCGAGCACATGCACCGACAGCGACAGCGCGGTCTCGTCCAGCACGGCCAGCGGGCCGACGGGCATGCCCACCTGCATGGCCAGGTTCTCGATGACGGGCGCGGGGATGCCCTCGCCCAGCATGGCCGCACCTTCCATGACAAAGGTGCCGAAGGTGCGGCTGGTGTAAAAGCCACGCGAATCGTTCACCACGATGGGCAACTTGCCCAGCGCCTGCACATAGTCGTAGGCCCGTGCAATGGTTTCATCGTCGGTCTGCGCGCCCCGGATGATCTCCACCAGCTTCATCTTGTCCACCGGGCTGAAGAAGTGGATGCCCACGAATTTCTCGGGCTTGTCGCTGGCCTGGGCCAGGCCGCTGATGGGCAAGGTGGAGGTGTTGCTGGCAAAGAAGCCGCCTTGGCTGAGCATGGGCTCGGCCTCTTGCGTCACCTTGGCTTTGAGTTCGCGGTTTTCAAACACGGCTTCGATGATCAGGTCGCAGCCTTGCAGGTCTGCGGCGCTGGCCGTGGGCTGAATCAGTGACAACAAAGCCGCTTGTTTGTCCGTGGTCATGCGGCCTTTGTCCATGCGCTGTTGGGTGAGCTTTTGGCTGTAGGCCTTGCCTTTGTCGGCGGCCTCGATGCTCACGTCTTTCAGCACGGTGGCGATGCCACGGCTGGCTTGTGCATAGGCGATGCCCGAGCCCATCATGCCCGCGCCCAGAATGCCCACTTTTTGCGGCTTGTAGCGCGGTGCAGCCTTGGGCCGGCTTTGGCCGCCCTTGATGCTGTTCATGTTGAAGAAGAAGGTGTTGATCATGTTGCGCGCCACTTGGCTGGTCATGAGACCTGCGAGGTAACGGCTTTCGATGCGCATGGCGGTGTCAAAGTCCACCATCGCGCCTTCGACCATGGCGGCCAGCGCCGCTTCGGGGGCGGGGTAGAGGCCGCGTGTTTTTTGCTTGAGCACGGCCGGGGCCACGCT
>JAIXXW010000298.1 GCA_027490555.1 Comamonadaceae bacterium
CCGGAAGCCATGCGGGCCTGGAAACTGGCCACCGGATGCGACATCTACGACGGCTATGGTCAAACCGAAACGATCAACATTGTGGCCAACTTTCCCGGCATGCCGATCCGTCCCGGCTCGATGGGCAAGCCCTGCCCCGGCTTGCACGTCGATGTGGTCGACGATGACGGGAACGTCGTCGCAGACCATGAGGTGGGACACATCGCCGTCAAGATCACCGACCCTTACCCCCCCGGCCTGTTCAGGGGGTACTACGGTGACCCGGACACCACGGCCAAAGCATTTCGCCACGGCTGGTATTACACCGGCGACACCGCCCGACGCGACGAAGACGGCTACATCTGGTTTGTCGGCCGTTCTGACGACATCATTTCATCCTCCAGCTACCGCATCAGCCCCTTCGAAGTCGAATCCACCCTGATCGAGCATCCGGCGGTGGCCGAAGCGGCTGTGGTGGGCAAACCGGACGAACTGCGCGGTCAAATCGTCAAGGCCTACATCATCTTGGCCCCCGGCTACAGCCCCTCGGAGGCACTGGCGCTTGAAATTCAGAACTTCGTCAAAGAACAAACAGCACCTTACAAATACCCTCGCGAAATCGAATTCAGGCAGTCATTGCCCAAAACCATTTCAGGAAAAATTCGCCGGGTGGAGTTGCGCGAACAAAACTGAAGACCCCCTTTGCACTCGGCCCCAACCTTGGGCCCAAGCACCTGGCGGTGGATGTTCGTCACCTCGCCGGGTGGGGCCCCGGATGCGCTGGGGCCGAGGTTTTGCCAACGAAGCCATGCGCGTCATCGGCAAATCTGTCGGCCAAAAACTGCACAAAGGTCCGGATCCGCTCGGGCAGCCTCCGGTCAGGCAAAAACACCGCGTACAGCGTGCTCTCGGGCAAGGCGTAATCGCTCAGCAGTTCCACCAACTGGCCTGAGGCCAGGTAAGGGGCCACCGCAAACGAGGGCAGTGCAGCGATGCCCAAGCCCGACAAGGTGGCATCCAGCAAGCCATCGGCCACGTTCGAGCGCAAATTGCCCGTGACCTTGATGTTCTGCTCCCCCTCCTTGCCCTTGAAGCGCCAATCCCCGCCCTTGGGACGGTCGTACACCAGACAGTTGTACTCCAACAAGTCTCGGGGCACCGTCGGCACCCCATGTCGGCCGATGTACTCGGGAGAGGACACCAACACCCACCGAGCGGGGGCCAGGCGTCGGGCCACCAAATTGCTCAGGCGCGGCTCTTCGGCGAGGCGAACCACCAAATCGGCATTGCCAGAGATCAGATCCGCGAACCGCTCGGACAAGGTCACCTCGATTTGAATGGACGGGTTGAGGATCAGAAAATCATGCACCGCAGGCAGCAGGTGCATGCGTCCGAAAGTGATGGCTGTGCTGATGCGGATCAGGCCGTGCGAGCCTCTGGACAGCTCCGCCACATCCTGCACCGCCTGATCCGCATCGGCCAGGATCCGCGTGCAGCGGTCATAAAACCGCTCTCCCGCCTGGGTCAGGCCGATCTTGCGGGTGCTGCGGTTGAGCAGTTTCACGCCCAGGGACAGTTCCAAATCCTGAATGTGCCGGGTGGCCAAGGCTTTGGAGATGCCACAGTGGTCGGCAGCCAGGGTGAAGCTGTTGGCTTTCACGACGGCCACGAATGTGGCCAGCACGTTCAGATCCCGCATCGGCCGCCGCCTGTAAACAATGAATTCACGAAAAGCCCTTCCTTTGGGTTGGCCGCAAAAGTATAGTCATTCGGGGTCCACGGACGGGTCAACCGCCTGCGGCCCCGCCCGCATCGCTCATCCACCATCCACCAAGGCAGTACCACCGTGATCTGGAGCCAAGACTATTTTGTAAACCGTGAAGATGTTCGCCTGTATGTCTACCGAAAGCGCGACAACGCCCCGCAATCGGGTGAACCCGCCAAGCCTGTGCTGTTGCTGGTTCATGGCTCCACCGTTTCTGGGCGCAACACCTACGACCTGCAGGTGCCTGGCGGTGAGGACTATTCCGTGATGGACCATTTTGCGGCCCTGGGCTACGACGTGTGGACGGTTGACCACGAAGGCTACGGCCGGTCCAGTTGGTCCGGCCGCGGCAACAGCGATGTTCGCACAGGCGCCCTGGATCTGGCCGCTGTGGTCCCCTTCATCCTGAAGGAGACCGGCGCTGAACAGGTGCATATTTTCGGCTCCTCGTCGGGCGCCTTGCGCGCATGTCTGTACACCGAAGCGCACCCGCACACCGTGGCCCGACTGGCATTGTCGGCACTGGTGTACACCGGCGCCGGCTCGCCCACCCTGGAGCAGCGGCGCAAAAAATTGCCAGAGTACAGCGCCAGCCCACGTCGCAAAGTGGATCTGGCTTTCTACGAAGGCATGTTCAACCGCGACAAACCCGGCTCCAGCGAGGACAGTGTCCCCAAAGCCATTGCCGCGGCCGAACTGCCCTTGGTCAGCGAAGTGCCCACTGGCACTTATGTGGACATGTGTGCCCATTTGCCCTTGGCTCGGCCCGAGGCGATCCCCTGCCCCACGCTGGTCATCCGCGGCGAGTTCGATGGCATTGCCGCAGAACCCGATCTGCTGGATTTCTTTGCGCGCTTGCCCACCAAGGACAAACAGTTCGTGGTGCTGTCGGGCATTGCCCACAACCCCATGATGGGGGTGGTCAGAAAGAAATTCCACACGGCGCTGGAAAACTTCCTGAAAGCGCCTTTGTGACGCCCTTCCCGCCTGGTCCCATCACACACAAGCAGTGATGCCGCCGATCCACCAGGCCCCATGAGGGCCGAGAAATCCTGGAGACCCACCCATGCCCAACATCCAATGGTCCGGAGGACAAGAGCACTGGACACACAAAGGGGACATCCGTCTTTTCCTGTGGCACAAACCCGCGGCTGTCCAACCGGCACCTGCAGGCACCATTCTTTTTGTCCATGGATCGTCCATGGCGTCCCAACCCACTTTCGATTTGCACGTTCCCGGTCGGCCGCATTCCTCGGTGATGGATTGGTTCGCCGCACGCGGTTTTGACACCTGGTGCATGGACAACGAGGGCTATGGCCGTTCGGACAAGCACCGCCCGATCAACTTCGACATCAGCAACGGTGCGGATGACCTCGCGGCTGGCAGCGACTACATCTTCAAAACCACCGGGGCCAAACAGCTGCTGGTCTACGGGATCTCATCGGGCGCCCTCAAAGCGGCCTTGTTTGCGCAACGCCACCCGGAACGCGTCAGCAAGCTGGCCTTGGATGCCTTTGTCTGGACCGGTGAAGGCAGTCCCACCCTGGCGGAAAGAAAGAAAAAACTGCCGGAGTTTCTGGCCAAAAACAGCCGCCCCATCGACCGCGCCTTCGTGCACAGCATCTTCAACCGCGATCACCCGGCCTGCGCAGACGAGGCCACCAAAGACGCTTTCGCCGATGCCATCCTCTCGCTGGACTCGTCCATGCCCACCGGCACTTATGTGGACATGTGTTCCAAACTCCCCTTGGTCGATCCCTTGCAAATCAAAGCGGCCTGCCTGATCATGCGTGGGGAATACGATGGCATCGCGAGCGTGGACGACTTGCTGAAGTTCTTCCAGCTGCTGCCTTGCACCAACAAGCAATTCAGCGTGATGCAAGGCATTTCACATGCCAGCTTTCAGCAAAAAAATCACCTGATGGTCTACCAGATCCTGCACAGCTTTTTTTCACAACCCGAACCATCCTACCGAGGTTAAACCATGAAAAAGCCCTTGATCGCCGTGGGTGTCGCCGCCCTGATGACCTTGACGGGTGCCACCGCAGTGGCCCAAACCTACCCCAGCAAACCCGTCAAAATCATCGTGCCCTTTGGTCCTGGCGGGTTCACCGATGTGGTCGCCCGGATCCTGGGGGTCAAACTGGGTGAGAGCCTGGGCCAAGCGGTGGTGATTGAGAACAAACCCGGCGCCGGCTCCATGATCGGCTCCGACATGGTGGCCAAATCCCCCCCCGATGGGCACACCTTGCTGATCGTGTCCTCGACCCATGTGATCAGCCCATGGATCTACAAAAGTGTGCCCTATGACCCGCTCAGGAGCTTCGCCCCTGTGACCAAGCTGGTGGACTCGCCCTATGTGCTGTTGACCCATCCCAAGGTCCCCGCCAAGAACGTGCAGGAATTCATCGCTCTGGCCAAGGCACAACCCGACAAAATCCATTACGCCTCCTCGGGCAACGGCAGTGCACAACATTTGATCGGCGGGCTGTTTGCGTCCATGACCAAGACGCAGCTCAAGCACGTGCCTTACCGCAGCAGCAACCTGGCATCCACAGACCTGGTGGCGGGCGTGGTGGAAAGCAGTTTTGCGGGCGTTCCCAATGCCCTGGCCCAGGTGCCCAACGGTCGCCTCAATGCCCTGGCCGTGACCAGTGCCAAGCGCATCCCACAACTGCCAAACGTGCCCACCATGCAAGAAGCGGGCGTTCCGGGCTACGAAGCCACCATCTGGCTGGCCATGCTGGCCCCGGCGGGCACCCCCGCCCCGATCATCCAGCGCCTGAACAGCGACATCGCCAAGATCATGCGCTCGCCCGAAACCCAGAAAGCCATGTTTGACGCGGGCGTCGAAGTGAGTTTGTCCACACCGGAAGCGCTGTCTCAACTGATGGTCAGTGAGATGGACAAATGGGGCAAAGTGGTCAAAGAGGCCGGCATCAAACTGGAGTGATCCCCCCACGCCAGCGCAAGGACAGCTGCGTGGCCTTCATCCCAGCTGAAGGCCCGTCCGCTCAAACCCGCTGGCCCTTCCAAGCCTGGGGGCTGACCGCGCCACCCCCTGGGGCCAGGAAACGTGGCTCGCCCAAGCGGAACCACCTGCTGGACAAGGCCAGGGCCAACAGCATCAGCAGCAAGGCGGCGCCCGCCAACAGTGCGCTGATTTCGGTGTCTCGTTTTTCCAAAGTGAACTGATTGGACAGGTGCTCGTAGACCTTTTTAAGATCCTCGGCCGAGCCCGCCTTGAAATACTCGGCTTCGGTGATTTTGGCCACCGCCTTCAGCGACTCCTCGTCGACCTGCGTGAAAAACGAGTAGCCCTCAAAACCCGGGATGAACCCGTTGGGTGTGCCAAAACCCACGGTGTAAACACGCACCCCCAGGTCCGCCGCCTTTTGGGCGGCCCACAAGGGGTCTGGCCCGGCGGTTCTGCGTCCGTCGGTCAGCAGCACGATGGCGCCCCCTTTGTAGGAGCCCGGTGGCTCTGGGGTGCGTTCTTTGGCTGTGGCGTTCGAGTCCAGACTGCGCGCAGCGCCGCTGCCGCCGGCTGGGGGGTTGTACAGCGCGCCCTCCAAATCGATCTTGGCGTCGGGCCTGAGGGTGGCCAGGGACAAGAGCAAACCGCTGCCCGTCGCGGTGCCCCTTTGCAACTGGAACCGGTCTATCGCTTCCAGCAATTCTTCCCTTTGGTTGGTGACATGCTGGACCACTTGGGAATTGCCGGCAAAGGTCACAATGCCCACCCGCACATTGGGTGGCAAATCGCTCAGAAAATCTTTGGCCGCTTTTTGTGCCGCCTTGATGCGGCTGGGCTCCACATCCTCTGCCAGCATGCTTCTGGACACGTCCATGGCCATGATCAGGGTCATGTAGTCGGCCGGCAAGGTCACCCGCGCCATGGGCCGGGCAGCGGCCAACAGCAGCA
>JAIXXW010000124.1 GCA_027490555.1 Comamonadaceae bacterium
AATGAATATTTTCGTCCTTGATGAATGGCCTTGACCCGATTGATAAAAGGCATGAATTCATCGAATTTTTGGACATACTGCCACACCTCTTCATTGCTGGTGTGAAAAATATGCGGTCCATAAACATGCACCATGACGCCAGTTTGATCATCCCGTTGGGTGTAACAATTACCACCCACATGCGATCGGCCTTCAAAAACCGTGATTTGACACCCTGCCTCTGCCAGTTGTCTGGCAATCACAGCGCCTGAAAAACCTGCACCTGCAATCGCGATATTTTTCATGCAAGACTCTTTCAGATTCAAATGCGTCAACCGTATTTAACCGATCACAACCATGGGCACTTCGACCGCACTGTGTTTCTGGATATGCAGCCAATAACCCAAGAACCTCTCACCCAGAAAACCTGGATAACGGTTATTGTAGGTATCGTAAGGTGAACCTATCTTTTCATAGACAGCATTCAGAATTGAGAACAGATCTTCACAATACTGATTGAAGATATTTCTTTTCATCACATACATATTGCATATGGGCGTAGAACTCACCGTCTTGAAATAAACCTCAGGATCGATCGAATTCGGATACCGTTTCACAATCTCAGCAAGAAATAAATCCCAGGGTTCGGCTTCAACGATCCTGCGATACTGTTCATCGATCGATGGCGTCAAAGCGGTTCGCAATGGTGTCACCACATCACAAATCGACATGAGTTTTTTCAAACTTGCCAATTGTTCGTCTGTTGTGAGATAGGCAATGGCATTGCCTGCTTCTTCCTGGCTGACAGATGTGTTGGAGTGGAAACCAGGCTTGGATACAAAATTCAAATACCTTCTGTAGTGATAAAAACCAACACAATCCTCATTTGAATTTTTCCAGACCCAATACTGGGCCGTCAGCTCGCAATAGCCACCATTCAAATGTGCAATATGGTCTCCCTGGTTGTCGTTCAGGTAATGAGGGCCATAAAAACCACCAACCCCGATTGGTCGAATCCATTGACACTCGGGATTATGAAGAAATTCCTTGTGAAATGTTTGAAAAATGGTCAATGACATGGCGGTTTATCCAAAATATTAGCCGATATTGAACAATGTCGCCAATTCTGGCGACATTTCATTTTTGAAAGCGACCGCCGTGACGGCATAGCCACCCACAGAAGAGTGAATATTGGTAAAGCCGGCTTGCAATAATTTTTTCACCAAAGAATTGTGTGTGAATCCTGTTTTGTGAGCAAAAAATTCAACGCCACTCTCTTCAATTTGCTTTCCATAACCATACAAAACATCGGAAATCAGTATTGGCCCCAAGGCAGACTGGTAGAGCTCGTCATCGATATCAAGTCCTTTGTCGATCATGGTTTGCACCACCGCCAATATGTCTGGCACCACGATGTGCACACCACCACCATTTTTCAGAACATCCCAAAAACCTTTCAATACACGTTTGACATCATGGCTGTAGTAATGCTCAAGATTGTGCGAACAGTAAATCATGTCAAATTGATTGTGTGGCAAGTTGGAAAGTTCCCTTGCATCACACAACACATCTGGTTGACCTTTGGGGTCGATGTCCAGCAAAAGATGTTCAAAATCGGCATACTGAGGAGGCAGCGGTATGGCCTTGCTATTGCCTCCAACGTTCAGAACTTTTTTCATGCCACTTCCTCGCTAATTTAAATTAAATCTTTCAAATAAAAATCAATTGCTGTATTTTATTTTCAGCTTGGCAGATTTTGCTGCCGCAATATTCAATTGATTTCTGTTGATGATTTTATAAATATCTATGATTTTTTCCTCGTATTTTTCATATGTCTGCACCGCATTGGCTTCCATATTCAATGATTTCAGCAGACTCAATCCCATCCGTGAAACGAGTGTTCTTCCATACATGGTCACCAATGGAATACCGGCATTCAACACATCGTTGCTGGTGGAACCGCAGTTATAGGGGTACGTGTCCAAAAACACATCGGCCAATTTCAACCGAGAACAAAATTCGTTGTGCCCCGTTCTGGGCGAAAAAACAATCCTCTGGCTATCGACCTGACGCGCCAGCGCGTAGGCTTTCAAATTCCGGGTACTTGCCTCGTTGTCATCGATCAACCACAGCACTGCATCAGGAATTCGCTGGAGCAATCTCAACCAGGTCTCGAACATCTCAGGGGTGATCTTGTAAGTATTGCCAAATGAGGCCATGACAAAAGCCTGGTCAGGCAAACCGACTTGGGCACGCGTGATCACAAGCTTGTCATTCACATACGACACCAAAGGCAAGAAACTGCCTTCGACATAAAGTGGTTTTTCTGTGAAATACAAACTCAATTCATCGGGCAGCACCTGCTTGTCTGCAACCACAAAATCGATCCATGGCATACCTGTAGGTCCCATGAAGCCCAAATAAGTCCCCTGACGCGGTGCAGGATGCAAGGCAAAAATACCAGGCCTGGCCCCGGAGCTGAGTCCATGCAAATCAATCAACACATCGATTTCATCGGCCAGAATCAGTTCGGCCGCCTGACGATCGGTCAAGGTGTGGATGCTCTTGAAATGATGGAACTGATTTTTCAACCGCAATCTCAGTGCCGTCTGTTCCTCCGGACTGAAGTCGTACGCAAACAGCTCGTACTCATCGCCGTGCCCATCCAGCATGCCGGGCAACAAAAAGCCTACAGCGTGCTCCCTGAAATCACCAGAGACATAGCCCACGCGCAGCTTGGGGTGTTGGTATGTCCGACCCGCACAAAGGAACTCCTCTTTGAAATCGTAAGTCCGCGCCACAAAGGCTTGCGAATTGAGCAATTGCACTGCGGGTTCCTCGGTCAGGGCCAGCATGGCCAGCGGTGATGTGTAGCGCTTCATGTCCGCCAGACTGACACCAGGCAAGGCTTTGTACACAGGCCACTGGCAAGATTTTTGCCGGATGTGCACCCAATGCTGGATCACGCCTGGCTGGGCAGGGTCGATGGACAGGCTCTCCTCCAAAGCCTGTTCAGCCTGGGCGTAATTCTTCAATTTCTCTTGCACCCTGCCAATGTGGTTGAGCGCCATGGTCAGAAATTCGGTGGTCGGAGCGGTTTTCAAATAGCGGCGACTCACCAAACGCAGCCAGATTTCCAGGGCGTGCGTGTCATCGCCTTGCTTTTCAAACAACAGGCCCAGGTTGATGTAGGGCTGAGGGAAATCCCCATTCAGAGCAATCGCGGCCTCGTAGGCCTGCATGGCTTCCGGGATTTTTTTCAAGTGCTGCAGCATGCCCGCGTAATTGAACAGGGCAAAGTGCTTGTCACTGGCTTTGGCATGGTTGATCCACAAGGCATACAGATTCGCTGCGGCCTTCAATTCACCTTGGCTCTCGAGTCCTTGGGTGAGCGCCATCAGCTCCACCTGACTCATGGCACCTTGTGACATGGTGTGAACCAAGTCCATGACAGGCAGTGAGCTTGTCATGGTCCCGACGGGAGCCAAGGATTCTGGCGCTACTTTTGCATTCATTTTTCAGGCCCTAATTTGGTATGACTGGCATTCAGGGAAAAATTGCTGGTGATCCAAACAGATTTCAAGCAAAAAACATACCCACGACGGCGTGGTGATTGTTAATTTGAAAGGATTCATATTTTTGAAACGCTTTCCTTGGCGGCAGAGATTTGCCACCGCCCCCAAAAAATTTGACGTTTATTTGCGGGTTCAGAACTCAAGAAAGGCTGTCATTTGTCGATGAAAGACCGTGGTTAAAGGATTTGAAGGTCCGAGATCGGTGCAGCCAACGTCGCCGCATTGACTCGCCGTCGCTTCAACACATAGGAAACAACATGTCGCTCATCAGCTCCATCGCACCCAGCCAAATTCAAAATCTGACCACCACTCAGATCCGGGATCTTTCGACGGCAGATGTCAGCCTGTTGTCGACAGCGCAAATCGCGGTATTCAGCAGCGCACAGATTGCTGCCATTGAATCGCGCGACCTGTTGGTGTTGACAAGCGGACAAATCAGCGCATTTGACAGCTCTCAGTTTTCCGATGGCATCTTGGTTTACGGTAACAAAAGTTCTCTGTTGACGGCAACACAGGTGCAAGGGCTGACCACCGATCAGCTGAGCACATTCACGACCGAACATCTGGCCTTCTTTGACACCAAAGACATTGCCAACCTCAATACCCAGCAACTCAACAGTTTGAAGACCGAATTCATCGCCGGACTGAGCAGTGCTCAGGTGCGCGCGTTGACCACCAGCCAATTGGTGGGCATGAGCACGGAGCAGTTTTCAAGTCTGACCACGGACAATTTGCAGGCCTTGACCACGCTTCAAGTCAGGGTGTTGACCAGCGAACAGCTCAACAGCTTGAGCTCGGATCAAATTTCCACACTCGAAACTGCGGATATCGCGGCCCTCACCTCAAGCCAAGTCTCCAAACTTTCCAACGACGCCATTCAAGCCATCACGACCGCTCAGGCCAGGGCACTGTCTTCTGCTGCACTCAATGCATTGACGACTGATCAATTGGCTGTACTGGAAACGGAAAACCTGGCTGCACTGAGCACCCGGCAAATCGTCGGAATCAGCAGTCAACAACTGGCCAACCTCAACTCCGCACAAATCGTGGCTTTGGGCACGGACCAATTCAGGGCCTTGACATCCAGTCAAATTGCCGCCCTGACCACCGACCAAATCAACAGCATTGAAAGCAGTGACCTTCAGGCCTTGAGAACAAACCAAATCAACGCCCTGACAAGCTCACAGATTGGCAATTTCACAACCGATCAACTCAACCAGCTGACCACCGCTCAGGTGCGTGCCTTGGGCTCAACGCAAGTGGCGGCCTTGACATCCGCCCAACTCAACAACCTGGAAAGCGCCGACCTGCAGGCATTGGGTACCCAGCAAATTCAGGCCTTGACCAGCACACAGTTGAGCAGCTTGAGCGATGTACAAACCGCATTGCTCCTGACGGCACAAGTCGCGGCGCTGACCAGCTCGCAAGTCCAGCACCTGTCCACCGATGCCTTGGCCGCTTTGACCACAAGCCAGATCAGGGCCTTCACGTCATCCGCCCTGAACGCCTTGGGCAGCGATCAACTCGCGGCCATTGAAACCGCTGACGTGGCCGCATTGAGCACTGCCCAGATCGATCGCCTTACGACCACCCAGATTTCCCGACTGAGCACCGATCAGGTTGCCGCGCTGACCACCGCCCAAATTCGCGCCTTGTCGAATGCACAATTGGCAGCGCTGACTTCCGATCAACTCAACAACATGGAAAGTGCTGACCTCCAAGCGCTGACCACAAGCCAAGTGCGTGCTCTGACCAGTACCCAGATCAGCACATTGAGCAGCGACCAAGTCGGCTTGATGGAGACTGCGGACATTGAAGCATTGACCACGGCGCAAGTCAGAAGCCTGTCTACCGAAGCGGTGAGTGCGCTCACGACCAACCAGGCCCGCGCATTGACCTCCACTGCCATCAATGCACTCACCACTGATCAACTTGCAGCGCTCACGACCGATGCGGTCGGGGCATTGAGTACGCTCCAAATCGCGTCCATCTCCACAGCACAGATTGCACGCTTGAGCACCGACCAGATCGTGGCCCTGACCTCGACCCAGGCTCAAGCATTGACAGCCAGATCACTCAACGCACTGACCACCGACCAGCTTGCAGCCTTTGAGACCGAAAACCTGGCTGCCTTGAACACCGCGCAGATCGTTCAGCTCTCGACCAGCCAGGTCGCGAAGTTGAGCACCGAGCAGATTCAAGCCCTGACCACAGCCCAAGTACGTGCCATGAGCAACGCCCAGTTGGCGGCATTGACCACTGATCAAATCAACAACATGGCCAGCGACGATTTGCAGGCCCTGAGTGCCACGCAAATCCGCGCCTTGACCAGCGCCCAGGTCGGCGCTTTGAGCAGCGACCAAATGTCCCTCATGGAATCGGCCGACATCGCCGCACTGACAACGGCCCAAGTGACGCAATTGTCAACTGCGGCCATCGGCGCCCTCACCTCCGACCAGGCCAGGGCTTTGACCAGTTCGGCCCTCAACGCACTGACCACAGCGCAACTGGCCGCCTTGACCACGGCCAACATGGCCGCGCTGACGTCCCGACAATTGAGCGCCATTTCAACCGAGCAAATTGCACGCCTGAGCACTGAACAGTTCGCAGCCCTTGGCACCGATCAGGTCAGTTCCTTGACCTCAAATGCCCTGAATGCCCTGACCACAGACCAGCTCGCTGCCTTCGAAACACAGGATCTGGCAGCCTTGAGCACCGTTCAGGTCAGTCGCCTGTCCACAGACCAGCTGGTCAAACTCTCGAGCGGTCAAATCTCGGCCCTGACGTCGTCCCAAGTCCGTGCACTGGGAACCACCCAGGTGGCAGCACTGACCACCGATCAGATCAACAACATGGAAAGCGATGACTTGCAGGCCTTGTCTGTGACGCAAGTGCGCTCGCTGACCACCTTACAAATCAGCAACCTGAGCAGCAACCAGGTTTCCGCGTTGGGGACATCAGGCATCTCAGCCCTGACTACGGCACAGGTGACCCAACTGTCCACCGAAGTCATTGCCAATCTGACCACTGGGCAGGCGGCAGCCATCAACACCGCATCCCTGAATGCACTGACTTCGGGTCAAATTGCCGCTCTGACCACAGACCACCTGTCTGCATTGAGCACTGCGCAATTGAGTCGTTTGACAACCGTCCAAATCGCACGCTTGAGTTCTGACCAAATCAATGCACTGACCTCCAGCCAATCGGTATCGCTGGTGGCATCTCAAGTGGCTGCACTGACATCCTCGCAACTCAACAGCTTGAGCAGTGGCGTGCTGCAAAGCTTGCAAAGCCATCAGATCGGGGCGCTCACCAGCGCTCAAATCAGTGATCTGAGCAGTGACCAAATCAATCTGCTGACCACGCAACAAGTACAGGCGCTCAGCAGCGGACAAATCAATGCGCTGAGTTCTGCCAAGATCAACAGCCTGACCAGCGATAACCTGCAAGCCATTGGCAGCAGCCAAATCAGCAACCTGACCACCAACCTGTTGGCGCAACTGAACTCCAATCAAATTGTCGCTCTGAGCAGCGCGCAAGTGCAGGCACTGGGCGCAGCGCAAGTCGCAGCTTTGACGTCGGATCAGCTCAACAGCATGGAAAGTGAAGACCTGCAGGCCCTGACCACCCGTCAGGTCCAGGCCCTGACCACCGGCCAGATCAGCAACCTCAGCAGCGACCAGGCTGCCTTGCTGGAGACCGCTGACATCGCCGCACTGAGCACCGCCCAGGTGGCCAAGCTCTCCACCGCTGCGGTGGCGGCCTTGAGCTCTGACCAGGTCGTTGCTCTGACTTCTGCGGCAC
>JAIXXW010000237.1 GCA_027490555.1 Comamonadaceae bacterium
CCCAGCGTGATCTTTCAGCAGCAGGTCAACAGCGTGTCGACGCGCCACATCCAGCCCGATGGCCATGGCGCGTTCGACTTTGTCTGGACGCATTTCGGCTTTGAAGACGACACGCCCGAGATGACCGAGCGCCGCCTGCGCCAGTCCAATCTGTTCGGCCCGGCCGGTTTTGTGAGTGCGGACGATGGCGAGGTGATCGAGTTTTCGCAACAGGCCTTCGAGACCAAGCCCGAACACCGCATGCTGGTGGAGCTGGGCGGGCGCGATGTGGGCGAGACCGACCACATGGTGACCGAGACCCTGATCCGGGGCATGTACGAATACTGGCGCAAAGTGATGGAGGCTTGAGCATGCTGAGTTTTGAAACCCACATGGCCCTGGGCCGCCTGTACGCCGATTACGCCCTGGCTGTGGACAGCGGGCAGTGGGACCTGTGGCCGGCATTTTTCACCGAGCAGTGCGTTTACAAGCTCATCCCGCGCGAAAACCACGAGCGCGGTTTTCCGCTGTGCACCCTGTCCTTCACCAGCCAAGGCATGTTGAAGGACCGGGTCTATGGCATCCAGCAAACGCTGTACCACGACCCGTATTACCAGCGCCATGTGGTGGGCGCGCCGGTGGTGCGCCGCGTGGACGGTGATCGCATCCACGCCGAGGCCAACTACGCGGTGTTCCGCACCAAGCTCGACAAGGCAAGCACCGTGTTCAATGTGGGCCGCTACATCGACACCATCGTGCCCACTCCCGAAGGCCTGAAGTTTGCCGAGCGCCTGTGTGTGTACGACAGCGAAATGATCCCCAACGCCATCATTTACCCCATCTGACCATGACCCACTGGATTGACGTGGCCGCCGAGGCCGATCTGTTTGAAGGCGCGGGCATCGCCGTGACGCCACAGGGCCAGGACATCGCCCTGTTCAGTGTGGGGGGCGAAGTCTTTGCCATCCACAACCTGTGCACCCACGGCAACGCCAAGCTGTGCGACGGCTTTGTCGAAGGCGACCGGGTGGAGTGCCCCTTTCACCAGGCCCAGTTCAGCCTGCGCGACGGCTCGGTGGCCTGTGGCCCGGCCACCGAGCCGGCCAAGACCTGGCCGGTCAAGGTGGAAGGCGGGCGGGTGTTCCTTCAGCTGGCCTGAGAGGCTGGCGCTGCGCGCGTCAGCAGCATCGAATCCCCGTAGCTGAAAAACCGGTACTTCTGTGCGATCGCGTGGCGGTACAGGCCCATGATGTGCTCGTAACCCGCAAAGGCGCTGACCAGCATCATCAGCGTGCTTTTGGGCAGGTGGAAGTTGGTGATCAACCGGTCGATCACTTGGAATTCGAAGCCCGGGGTGATGAAAATCTCGGTGTCGCCGCTGGCCTGGCCAAACTTGGCCCACGACTCCAGCGTGCGCACGGTGGTGGTGCCCACCGCCACCACCTGGCCGCCGCGCGCCTTGCAGGCGGCAATGGCCTGCTGCGTGGCTTCGGGCACCTCGTACCACTCGCTGTGCATGGTGTGCTCGGCGATGTTCTCGGTCTTGACCGGCTGGAAGGTGCCCGCGCCCACATGCAGCGTCACGCTGGCCGTCTGCACGCCACGCGCCGCCAGGGCGGACAACACCCCCTCGTCAAAATGCAGCGCCGCCGTGGGCGCCGCCACCGCGCCCGGTGCCCGTGCGAACACGGTCTGGTAACGCTGTTCGTCTTCTTCGGTGTCGGCGTGTTCGATGTAGGGCGGCAAGGGCACATGGCCGTGCTTTTCCATCAAGGCGTGCGGCTCGTCGCTCAGCTGCAGGAGAAACAGCGGGCCGTTCTCATCGGGCCAGCGGCCCAGCAGCACGGCATCGAATCCGCCGTGGCGCGCGCCGCCGGCCAAATGCATCAGGCCGCCCACCAAAGGTTTTTTGCTCACCTTCATGTGCGCCACCACCTGGTGGCCCTGCAGCACGCGCTCGATCAGCAGCTCCAGCTTGCCGCCGCTGGCCTTCTCGCCAAAGATGCGGGCCTTGACCACCTTGGTGTCGTTGAAGACCAGCAAATCGCCGGGGTTGAGCAGGCTGGGCAGATCACGAAAAATCCGGTCGGTCACCGCCCCGGGCGTGCCGTCGAGCAGGCGCGAGGCACTGCGTTCGGCGGTGGGGTGTTGGGCGATCAGTTCGGGGGGCAGCTCAAAGTCGAAATCGTTGAGCGTGAAGGCGCGGGGGGCGGCACAGGAGGACATGGCGACAGGGCTTGACAGGCCCCAGGAGATGACAAGGGCGGGATTCTCGCACGCTGGGGGTCTGGTGCTGGCCATGGGCTTGCAAGGCCTGGGGTCATGCCGCGCCAGCCACGGCGGCCGCTGAACGAGGGCCCTGGGGGTGGGCCCCTCGGTGGCGGGGGCTTGGCGCGTCAGGACTCGGCCGATGGATCGGGGCTGGCGATGTCGATGGCCACGCGCGCCTCGGCCAGCAAAGTGGCAAAGGGTTCGGGCGGTGGCGCATCCGTGAACAGGGCATCGATCTTGGAGACATGCGCCACCTCGACCATGGCCCGGCGCTCGAATTTGCTGGCATCGGCCACCACCCAAACTTGGCGCGAGTGCGCAATGGCGGCTTCGGTGACCCTGACTTCGCGGTAGTCGAAATCGCGCATGGAGCCATCGGTCTCGATGCCCGCCACACCGATGATGACGGTGTCAAAGCGGAACTGGCGCACGAAGTCCACCGCGGCCTCGCCCACGATGGCGTGGTCCTTGGCGCGCACGAAGCCACCGCACATGTGGACTTCGATGTCCCTGTTGCCGCTGAGCAATTGGGCGATGGCCATGTCGTTGGTCACCACGCGCAGGCCCTTGTGGCCGCGCAATTCGCGGGCGACGGCGCAGGTGGTGGTGCCCACGGTGAGCATCAGCGAGCAGTCGTTGGGGATGCGCGCGGCCACCGCTTGGGCAATGCGCGCCTTGGCCGCGGCGTTGTGCGATTCGCGTTGCTGGTAGGTGATGTTTTCGGCGGTGGCACTGGCACGCACACCCCCGTGAAACCGCTCAAGCTGCCCCCTTTGCGCCAAATGTTGCACATCCCGGCGCACTGTCTGGACAGACACACCCAGCTGGCGCGCCAGGTCTTCCAAGGACATGCGTCCTTTGGAGCGTGCCAGCTGGATCAGTTTTTCTTGTCGGGGGTTCATCTGAGGCAGTGGCGTGCAGGACGTGGAGACGAAACCGTTGGAGGGGACTGGCTAGAAATTGTAAGCCTCGCCCTCAGGCGCCAGAGCGGCGGGGGGCTGAATACTGCTGCACCCGTTGTTGAAATTCTGCCCGCTGCACCGCGGCCGTGGTTTCGCTGGCCATGATGGTGGCAACCGCCTCCAGGCTTTCGCCGGCCGCTTGCGCGTCCAGGAACAGCAGTCGGTTGCGCCGCGCCAGCACGTCTTCCAGGGTGCGTGCAAATTC
>JAIXXW010000076.1 GCA_027490555.1 Comamonadaceae bacterium
TCCGGACGGTAGGCACCGCGCAGCAGCTGCATGTAGCTGGCCCATTGGCCCTTGCTGACCAGGGTGCTGCCAAAGCGCTGCACCGGCATGTTGGTGAGCGCAAAGAGGTGGTTGAAACGGATGCCGAAATGCGCCAGCAGCTCGCGCTTGTAATCGGCCTGCAGTGCGACCTGGGACGGCGGCAGGGACGGCCCCTGGGGGTTGTAGACCAGGTTCAGCACCAGCTCGGGCCGCGACGCTTGCCCATAGCCCAGGGCATTGAGCTGGCGCAGCCCCGCGATGCTGCGCTCGAACACGCCATCGCCGCGCTGACGGTCGACGTTGGCCGGGGAGTAGCACGGCAGGGAAGCGGTGACCTCCACCTGCTGCTCGGCCAGAAATTCTGCCAATCCTTCTTGACCCGGTTCGCTCAGGATGGTCAGGTTGCAACGGTCGATGACGCGCACCCCCAAAGCCCGTGCACGCAGCACCAGCGAGCGAAAACCGCTGTGCAGCTCGGGCGCGCCTCCGGTCAAATCGAGCGTCTGGATGTTTTGCCGGGCCAACACCGCCAGCACCTTCTCGATGGTGTCCGCATCCATCATTTCGGTGCGGTTCGGGCCTGCCGCCACATGGCAATGCAGGCAGCTCTGGTTGCATTTGTAGCCCAGATTGACCTGCAAGGTCTCCAGCGACTTGCGGCGGATCGCGGGGAAATCGCTGGCCTTCAAAAGCGGCAAGGTGGCGTGCATGGGCGGGCTGCTCCTGAACAGGTGGGGTTCGGCTCCAAGGCCACTACATTACCTCAGATCAAAAAGTACACACAAGGGCAGGCCCAACTGGTGGCACACTCCAGTCCTGGCTGCAAGCCTGGCAGCCCGGCACCGCTGGATGCCAGTCAACCCTGGACGCTTGGAGTATGCAATCTGCCCCTCAACCCGTGCTGCGCGACCTGGTGCTGATCGGTGGCGGTCACAGCCATGTGGGCGTGCTGCGCATGTTCGCCATGCGGCCCGAGCCAGGCGTGCGCATCACCCTGATCTGCACCGACACCGACACCCCTTACTCGGGCATGCTGCCGGGGTACATCTCCGGACACTACAGTTTTGACGAGGTGCACATCGACCTGGCCCGGCTGTGCGCCTTTGCCGGTGCGCGCTTTTACCGCGATGCGGTGACGGGCATCGACCGGCAAAACCGGCGCGTGCTGTGTGCCCACCGGCCCCCGGTGACTTACGACCTGCTGTCCATCAACACCGGCTCCACACCTCAGGTGCAGAGCATCGTGGGGGCGCAAGCACTGTCCACCCCGGTCAAACCGATCGCGCAATTCAACCAGCGCTGGCAGGCCTTGCTGGACAAGGCGCGCCAATGGACAACGCACCGGGGGCGCATGACCATCGCGGTGGTGGGCGGCGGCGCCGGTGGCGTGGAACTGGTGTTGTCGATGCAGTACCGGCTGCGCCACGAACTCAAGGCGCATGGGCGCAACCCCGAAGACCTGGCCTTTGTGCTCCTGACCTCGGGCGACAGCATCTTGCCCACCCACAACGAGGGCGTGCGCGAACGCTTTGCCCGGGTGTTGCAAGCGCGCAATGTCGAGGTGCACACCCATGCCGAAGTGGTGCAAGTCTCGCCCGGTTGCCTGCACACCCGCGATGGCCGCACCTTCGACGCCGACGAGAGCCTGTGGGTCACCCAAGCTGGCGGGCCTGCCTGGCTGCACAGCACCGGGCTGGCCCTGGACGAGCAAGGCTTCGTCCTGGTCCATCCCCAGTTGCAAAGCCTGAATGACCCCTTGGTGTTTGCTGCCGGCGATGTGGCCTCCTTCGTGGAACGCCCGCTAGAAAAAGCCGGGGTTTTTGCCGTGCGCATGGCCAAGCCCCTGGCGGCCAATTTGCGGCGCAGTTTGCGCGGACAAAAGCTGCTGGCCTACACGCCGCAACGGCATTGGCTGGCCTTGATTTCCACCGGCAACCGCTACGCCGTGGGTTCACGCGGGCCGCTGGGCTTTGGGGGCGATTGGGTGTGGCGCTGGAAAGACCGGATCGACCGCCGCTTCATGCGCCGCTTCAACGCATTGCCCGCCATGCACAGCGCCGGTCACCCGTCTCCTGTGGCCCATGTGCGCCTGGCCATGAACACCCTGGGGCAAATGCTCAAAGACATCCGCGCCCAGGGCAAGGCACCCACCACACGTCTGAGCTTGACGGCCGACGAGTCGCTGCAGGCCCTGTCGGCCGTGGCCATGCGCTGCGGGGGCTGCGGCGCCAAAGTGGGCCCCCACATTTTGTCCCGGGCCTTGGCCAATCTGCAGCCCATGGCGGGCAGCGATGTGCTGATCGGGCTGAATGCGCCAGACGATGCGGCCGTGGTGCGGGTGCCCCCGGGCAAGGCCCTGGTGCAGACCGTGGATTTTTTCCGGGCCTTCATCGACGACCCCTATCTGTTTGGCCAAATCGCCGCCCAACACGCCCTGGGCGATATTTTTGCCATGGGGGCCGAGGCGCAAACCGCCACGGCCGTGGTCACCGTCCCGCCCGGCCTGGAGAGCAAGGTCGAGGACCTGCTCACCCAAATGATGGGCGGTGCCGTGGCCGTACTCAGCGCGGCAGGCTGCGCCCTGGTAGGCGGGCACAGCGGCGAGGGCGCCGAGCTGGCCCTGGGCTTTGCCATCAACGGCCTGATCGACGAGGACATGGCCGGCCTGATGCGCAAGGGCGGCATGCAGCCGGGCGATGCCTTGCTGCTGACCAAGCCCATCGGCACCGGCACCTTGTTGGCCGCGCACGCCCGCCATGCGGCCAAGGGCCGCTGGATCGATGCGGCACTGCAGTCCATGCTGCAGTCCAACCAGGCAGGCGCACACATCCTGCGCGCCCATGGCGCCACCGCCTGCACCGACCTGACCGGCTTTGGTCTGCTGGGCCACCTGGTGGAGATGACGCGGGCCTCGGGCGTGGACGCCGAGCTGCACATCAACACCCTGCCCCTGCTGGACGGCGCAGCGGACTGCGCCAAAGCGGGCATCGTCAGCTCTTTGCAGCCGGCCAATGCGCGTCTGCGCAGCGCCCTGCGCAACGCCCATGACTTCGCAGACGACCCGCGTTACCCCTTGCTGTTTGACCCGCAAACCGCCGGTGGCCTGCTGGCCACGGTGCCCGCAGGCCAGGCGCTGGCCTGTGTGCAGGCCCTGCAGGCTGCGGGCTATGCCCACACCGCCATCATCGGCCGCATCGGCGCGCAAGGCGAGGCCATCGAGCCGGTGCTGCTGAAAACCGGACATGGGCTCTGAACATGACAGCTCACACCCGCCCCCTGAGCCCCATCCGCGCCCTGGTGTTCGACGCCTACGGCACCTTGTTCGATGTGTATTCGATCGCTGCGCTGGCCGAACAGCTGTACCCGGGCCAGGGTGCCGCTTTGTCGGTGCTGTGGCGCGACAAGCAAATTGAATACACCCGCCTGATCTCGCTGAGTGACCCCGACCCGCAGGGCAGTCGCCATTACCAATCGTTTTGGGACCTCACGCGCGCGTCGCTGCGCTATGCGCTGGCACGTTTGGGCCTGCCGCACAGCGCTGCCCACGAAGACGCGTTGATGGCGCAATACGCCCAGCTGCAGGCCTTCCCGGAAAACCTGGGCGTGTTGCAGACCGTGCGCCAGCACGGCATGGCCACCGCCATTTTGTCCAACGGCAGCCCCGAGATGCTCGCGTCGGCCGTGCGCAGCGCAGGCATGTCCGAGGTGCTGGACGCGGTGCTGTCGGTGGACAGCGTGCGGCAGTTCAAGACCACGTCCACCAGTTACCAGATGGTGCAAGACCACTTTGGCTTGGCCCCCGACCAGGTGCTGTTTGTCTCCAGCAATGCCTGGGATGTGCTGGGGGCCACCTGGTTCGGGTTCACCACGCTGTGGGTCAACCGCCAGGGCCTGCCGCCCGAGGCCTTGGGCCCGGCACCGCACCACACAGGACGCGACTTGACCGCCGTGCTGAAGGTCCTGGGTTGGTCCCATGGCACAGACCCGAACGGCCCTCCTAGCGAAGGAACACCATGAACCCTCCCGCCACCCCGTCTTGGTCTCACTTGATGGCGCCGCACGGCGTTTTGCGCGTGGCCATCAACCTGGGCAACCCGGTGCTGGCCGGGCTCGATGCGGCGGGTGAGCCCTGCGGCATTTCGGCGGATCTGGCACGCCGACTGGCCGCGCAGCTGGGCGTGGACCTGGCATGGCGCCTGTTCCACAAAGCCGACGCATCGGTGCAATGCGTGCGGGCCGACGAGGCGGACATCGGCTTTTTTGCCATCGATCCGCTGCGTGGCCAGGGGCTGCATTTTTCGCCGCCGTATGTGCAGATCGAAGGCGCCTACATGGTGCGCAGCGACTCACCCCTGCAAACCAACCAAGAGGTCGACCAAGCAGGCCACCGCGTGACCGTGGGCGCGGGCAGTGCCTACGATTTGTTTTTGACCCGCCACCTCCGGCAGGCATCCATCGTGCGCGCACCGAGCTCGCCGGCCGTGGTCGACGTGTTCATGGCCCAGCAGCTGGAAGTCGCCGCCGGGGTCAAGCAACAGCTCCAGGCCGATGCCCTGCGCCTGCCCGGGGTGCGCCTGCTGCCCGGCCGCTTCATGGTGATCCACCAGGCCATGGGCATGCCCGCCGGACGCAGCGCACTGGCGCGCGAACACCTGAATGCGTTTGTGGAAGAGGCCAAGCGCTCCGGCTGGGTGGCCGAGGCCTTTGTCCGGCATGGGATTGAGGGTGCCGCGGTGGCACCGCCGGGCTATCCCGCAGACGACTGAGGCCAGGCCGGGTCGGTGCTAAATTGCAGGCTCTTTTTCCAAACCCCACACCCGCCCGATCCGCCATGAACACCCCCAAAACCGACCGCCTGCCCGAAATCCCCCGCGAACAGATGAGCGATGCGCAACGCGCCGCCGTCGACGAGTTGGTCAGCGGCCCACGGGGCAAACTGTCGGGCCCCTTCGTGCCCCTGATGCGCAGCCCCGAGCTGATGCGCCGCTTGCAAAAAGTGGGCGAGTACCTGCGCTACGACAACAGCGTGGGTTTGCACAACTCCGAATTCGCCGTGCTGGTGGTGGCACGCCACTGGTCACAGCCCGTGGAATGGCACATCCACAAGCCGATCGCCATGCAAGCGGGCGTGAGCGAAGAAACCTGCAACGCGATCGCCGAAGGCCGCCGCCCGCCGAACATGATGGCACAAGAAACCGTGGTGTACGACTTTTTGCAGGAATTGCTGCACAACCAGTCGGTGAGCGACGTGACCTGGGCGGCTGCGCAAAAAATGTTTGGCGACCAAGGCGTCATCGACATGACGGCGCACTGCGGCTACTACAGCCTGCTGGCCATGGTGATGAACACCACACGCCGCAGCGTGCCCGACGGTGCAGCGCCAGGCCTGGTGCCCTTTCCGCATTGAGCCTGGCCGGGGGGATGCGGCCACCGGCCCTCAGGCCGCCTGCAGTGGCAAGCCGATCAGCTCGGCCAAGGCTTGCACACTCAGGCCCTCCACACAATCGATGACCTGCAGGCCCTGCGGCGTGCACGCCAGCGTGGCCAGATCGGTGTAGACCCGTTTGACGCAGCCAATGCCGGTCAGGGGGTAGCTGCAATGCTGCACCAGTTTGCTCTGGCCTTGCTTGGTCAGCAGGTCCATCATCACCCAGGTCTGTTTGGCGCCAATGGCCAGGTCCATGGCCCCACCCACCGCCGGAATCGCATCGGGCTCACCGGTGTGCCAATTGGCCAGATCGCCCGTGGCGCTGACCTGAAACGCCCCCAGCACGCAGATGTCCAGGTGCCCGCCGCGCATCATGGCAAAACTGTCGGCGTGGTGAAAAAACGCCCCGCCGGGCAAGAGGGTGACCGGTTGTTTTCCGGCATTGATCAGGTCGTAATCTTCCAGCCCCTTGGCGGGCGCAGGCCCCATGCCCAGGATGCCGTTTTCGCTGTGCAAAAGCACCTCGCGCGAGGCCGGGATGTGGTTGGCCACCAGCGTGGGCTGGCCAATGCCCAGGTTCACGGTGGCGCCTTCGGGAATGTCGCGGGCCACGCGGGCGGCCAGCTCGTCTTTGCTGCGTCGGGTGTAGCTCATGCCTTGATGCCTCCAGCCTGGGTGGCCACGCGCGCGATGGGGACCACCGCCTGCACAAAGATGCCAGGGGTCACCACCGTCTCGGGGTCCAGCTCGCCCAGCGCCACCTGCTCGTGCACCGTGGCCACCGTCTTGCGGGCCGCCATGGCCATGATGGGCCCGAAGTTGCGCGCCGCCTTGCGGTAGGTCAAATTGCCCCAGCGGTCACCCCGCTCGGCCTTGATCAGCGCCAGATCGGCGTGGATGGGGGTTTCATAAACATACATGCGGCCATCGATTTCGCGGGTCTCCTTGGGCGTGCCGTCGGGGTGTTTGGCCAGCGCAGTGCCGTAGCCGGTGGGCGTGAAAAAGCCCCCAATGCCCGCGCCGGCTGCCCGGATGCGTTCGGCCAGATTGCCTTGGGGCACCAACTCGAGTTCGACCTGGCCCGAGCGGTACAAGGCATCGAA
>JAIXXW010000386.1 GCA_027490555.1 Comamonadaceae bacterium
GGGCGACGGCGTGGTCAAGGTCGAGATGCACTTTTTGCCCGATGTGTATGTGCCCTGCGACGTCTGCCACGGCATGCGCTACAACCGCGAAACCCTGGAGGTGCAGTACAAGGGCCAGAACATCGCGCAGATCCTGAACATGACGGTGGAAGCCGCGCACCAGTTCTTCAGCGCCGTGCCCAGCATCGCCCGCAAGCTGCAAACCCTGCTGGACGTGGGGCTGAGCTACATCCGCCTGGGCCAGAGTGCCACCACCTTGTCCGGCGGCGAGGCGCAGCGCGTCAAACTGGCCCTGGAGCTGTCCAAACGCGACACCGGCCGCACGCTCTACATCCTCGACGAGCCCACCACCGGCCTGCACTTTGCCGACATCGCCCTGCTGCTCAAAGTCTTGCACCAGCTGCGCGATGCGGGCAACACCATCGTCATCATCGAACACAACCTGGACGTGATCAAAACCGCCGACTGGCTGATCGACATGGGCCCAGAGGGCGGTGCCGGCGGCGGCACGGTGCTGGGCGAGGGCACGCCCGAGCAACTGGCCCAGAACAAGGCGAGCTTCACCGGCCAGTACCTGGCACGCCTGTTGTGACACCGAGGCTCCGCCACAGGCCTTGTCCACCCTCTGTTGAATTGATCAAGCCATGATGAAAACCGTGATCCGTGCCTTTTTCCGCACCCTGCGCCTTGTGTTGGGCCCCGTCATGTTGCTGAAAGAACGCCTGACCCAAGCGGCCGGCGTGCAACGTGCACCGGCCGACCAAGCGGCTGTCGACCGGGCATGCCAAAGCCTGGCGCTGTACCAGTTCAACACCTGCCCGTTTTGCATCAAGGTGCGCCAGGAAATGCGCCGCCTGTCCTTGCCGATTGAAAAACGCGACGCGCAGCACGACAGCGCCCACCGCGACGCCTTGCTGCAAGGCAGCGGCGCGACAAAAGTGCCCTGCCTGAAGATCACCGAAGCCAACGGCCAAACCCGCTGGCTGCAGGACTCGAACGCCATCGTGGCCTACCTGCGCGAGCGCTTTGCGGCTTGATGCACTGCAGCCGCTTGCTCCAGCGTGCACTGGGCCTGGGCGTGACATGGCAGCCCATCCACCCCTATTGTCTGGGCCAAACGCTTGACCCTTAGCCCGGCCCCGGCTCGGGGGTGCCACCGGGGTGACGGCACCCATGCCAAACACTGGTGTACAACACCCCCTTGATCTGGAGCGCCCAATGACCCCCACCGCCACCCCCACCCCGCTTGCCCACGCCCGCCCCATCGACGTGGGCCTGTGTCCCGAACGCTGCCAGCGCCTGATGGACGTGCTGCGCCGCGAAGTGGCCAGCGGCCGGCTGCCCGGTGCGGTGGCCATGGTGGCCCGGCGCGGGCAGATCGCCATGTTCGAGGCCGTGGGCCAGCAAGACCCCGCCAGGGGCACGCCCATGCAGACCGACAGCATTTTTCGCATCTACTCGATGACCAAGCCGGTGGTGTCGGTGGCGGTGATGATGCTGGTCGAGCGCGGCCTGCTGTTGCTGTCCGACCCGGTCAGCCGCTGGCTGCCGGAATACGCCCAGCAACAGGTGGCCACCGCCCAGGGCTTGGCGCCTGTGCGCAACCCGGCCACGGTGCAGGACCTGCTGCGCCACACCGCCGGGCTGACCTATGAATTTTTGGGCACCTCGCCGGTGCAACAGCAGTATGAGCAGGTCCAGATCGCCTCGCGCGGGCGCAGCAACGCCGAGTTCTCGCAGACCCTGGCCGCGCTGCCTCTGCAGTTCCAGCCCGGCAGTGTGTGGGCCTACAGCCGCGCCACCGATGTGCTGGGCAGGCTGGTCGAGGTGGTCAGCGGTCAAGGCCTGGGCGCCTTCCTGCAGGCCGAAATTTTTGGCCCCTTGGGGATGGTGGACACCGGCTTTGCCGTGCCGCCCGCGCAGCAGCACCGCATTGCCGAACCCTTCGCCCACGACCCCGATGGCGGGGTGCCGATGAAGGTGATCGAACCCCGCGAGGTGCCCGCCATGGAAAGCGGTGGCGGCGGCCTGATGTCCACCGCCATGGACTACGCCCGCTTTTTGCAATGCCTGCGCAACCGGGGCGAGCTCCAGGGCGTGCGCCTGTTGGGTCCGCACACGGTGGACTACATGACCGCCGACCACCTGGGCGGCATCCCGGTCGACGGCACGCTGTTGCCGCCGGGCCACGGTTTTGGCCTGGGCTTTGCGGTGCGCACCCATCTGGGCCTGTCGCCCGTGCCCGGCTCGGTGGGGCTGTACTACTGGGGCGGCATCGCGGGCACCACCTTCTTTGTGGACCCGGTGCTCGACATGCACGCCATGCTCCTGATCCAGGCCCCCAACCAGAGGGATTACTATCGGCCCTTGTTCCGCGACCTGGTGTACGCGGCGCTGCTGTAAAACCCCCAAAAACTGGATACCCCCCATGCCACACACTGGCCTCATGATGCAACGCGCCCTGCTCATCTCGGGCCTGCTCGAACACGGCGCTGCCCAATTTGGCGAGCAAGAAGTCGTGTCGCGCGAGACCCACGGAC
>JAIXXW010000051.1 GCA_027490555.1 Comamonadaceae bacterium
ACCAGCAATGAAGAGGTGTGGCAGTATGTCCAAAAATTCGATGAATTCATGCCTTTTATCAATCGGGTCAAGGCCATTCATCAAGGACGAAAATATTCATTGCCGATCAATCTGTCGACGATCAATGCATTTTTCAACAAAAAATTGACGCCTGACGAGGCTGCCGCATTCATGGCCCAAATCGGTGATTCATCCATCACCGATCCGCAAACCTTCGAAGAGCAAGCACTGCGTTTTGTTGGCAAGGATTTGTACGAAGCATTTTTCAAGGGCTATACAGAAAAGCAATGGGGTCTTCATCCCTCAGATTTGCCCGCGAGTATCTTGAAGCGTTTGCCAGTGCGTTTTCATGACGATGACAACTACTATGCGAGCACTTATCAGGGGATACCTCGCCATGGGTACACGCACATCGTCGAGCGGATGCTGGACCATCCCGGTATTTCGGTGCGTTTGAACGCGTTGCTGGACCGTCCGACTTCAGCCATGTATGACCATGTGTTTTACAGTGGTCCCATCGATGCATGGTTCGAATATTGCCATGGACGCTTGGGCTACCGTACGCTGGACTTCGAGGTGGAACGCCACAAGGGTGATTTCCAGGGTAATGCGGTCATCAATTATTGTGATGCCGATGTGCCTTTTACCCGTATTTCCGAGCACAAGCACTTTGCCCCTTGGGAGCAGCATTCTGACACCTTGATTTACAAGGAATACAGCCGGTCGTGTGATGCGGGGGATATACCTTACTATCCGATCCGATTGGTGAAGGAAAAATCACAGCTTTCGCAATACATCGAATTGGCATCGCGCCAAAAAAATATCACTTTTGTCGGTCGCCTGGGTACATACAGATACCTTGACATGCACATCACCATCGAAGAGGCTTTGACCACAGCCCAGAGCTATCTGGCGCATCTTGCAACAGGTCAAGCCATGCCTGTTTTTCAGGTCAATCCCCTGGGCTGATTTTTTTCCGGTCGAATCGGCTGAGACTTGGCCGACATGCGGATGGCCGCTGGGGGTGGGCGGCTGCGGGTGCTTGCAAGCCTCACATGTCGGTCTGACTGGCTGGCGTGTCGGCCTCAACGTGGCTTCAAGCCGCCTTCAGAACAGGCCGGACCCCCACTTGCTGCAAGGCATTGAACTCTTGTTGCAGCTGCGGGTCGTGGGGGTGGGTGGCCAGGCCTTGGGTGACCACTGCCATGGCGCGGACGTCATCGCCCATGCATCGCAGGACGCGCACCCACTGGCCCCAGGTCATGGCTTGGGTGGCGTGGCCCTGCAGTTCAATCAATTTTTCCAGCGCTGCGCTGGCCGCAGGCCAGTCATGGCGAACTTGCGTCACCAGCGCGCGAATGACCAGAATGTCCTCGCTCTGGGGAAAGCGCTGCAGCGCCTCGTGCGACAGCAAATCGGCATCGCTTAGCCGGTTTTGTTCCACCAGATCGGCAATGGATTGCCGGATCTTGGCGGGGCTGAGTTCTTGCGTGGTGTTGGCCAGCGGGGCCGAATAAGAGTTTTTGGCCAAAAAAGCGGTGGCAGCGTGCAGCATGGGGGCTCCTTGGGTACAGGCGGCAATGGGGTGCCAGCCGGATGACTTCAGGGAATGAGCAGGAACCGTACCAGCTTATCTGAAAGGCACTTCATGACTCAACGCAAAAGCGCCAAGACGTACATGGGCTGCTGGTTGGCCTGAGAGAGCATGGCCGCGCCGGCCTGGTCCAGGATCAAGGTGCGCGCCAACTCGGCGGTCACCTGCGCGTAGTCCGCGTCATCGATACGGCTTCGAGCCGCTTTGGTGTTCAGGGAGGCGTTGACGGCGTTGTCTGCCGAGTGGGTCAACCGGTTCATCACCGCGCCCCACATGCTCCGTTCACTGTCAAGGTGGGCAATGGCCAGGTCCACATCGTTGATGGCCGAGTTGGCGCCTGTCTGTGTGGAGATATCCAGGTTCTGGATGGCTGCCACATCGCTGTTGCTGCTCAGATCGCTCAGCGTGAGGCTGATCACATCATTGGTGGATGCGCCGACCTGGAATTTGACGTCGCCAGAATCACCGGCTTCACCCTTCAGGAATTTGGTCCCGTTCCATTCGGTGTTCTCCAGCACGTTGAGCAATTCTGCTTTCAGCTCGGTCACCTCGGCGTTCAAGCCGTCACGTTGCTCATCGGTGTAGATGTCGTTGGCGGACTGGATGGCGAGTTCTCGCATGCGCACGAGCATGGAGGTGACCTCTGCAGTGGCGCCATCGGCAGTTTGCAGCATCGAGATCCCGTCATTGGCATTGCGAACCGATTGATCCAGGCTCAGGATTTGCGCCGACATCTTGTTGCGGATGGCCAGGCCTGCGGCATCGTCGGATGCTTGATTGATCCGGCGGCCGTTTGACAATTGCGCCATCGCTTTGGCCATCTCCTGTTGGTTGATGGCGTAAGCGTTTTGCACAGAAAGTGCATTGGTGTTGGTATTGATGATCGTCATGGTCGATCTCCTGCTCTTGAGCTCATATTCCTTGCATGCAGTCCTTGATTCGGCTGCAAGTCAACATTCTTTAATGTGATCTGCAGTCAGAGCGCCTGGATGGCCTGGCCATCTGCCGGTTGGGCTTGAAGGGTGGGGTGCGCAAGAAATCTGGCATTTTTATTGCTTGTTTTTGTTGGCTTGACGGGTGACGTCTCGGCGACACCCGTTCAATTTCATCATTCCAACGCTTTGGCAAAAGGGCTCACACCGTGACCAATCCATTTCACACCGACTGGCTGCGTCGTTTTCGGGAAGACCTGCGTGTGGGCGATATGGACAGCCTGACCCAGAATGTCGAGTTGGCCGGTCTGGACGTGCTGCTGGACCCGGAATTTTTGGCCCTGGCCTGTCAGGAAGATGCGCGTTCGGTGGTGGTGCTGATCGCCACATTGGGCGACGCCAACAGTGAGCAGCCCGAACCTTACCGCCGTTGGCTGGCTGGCTACCAATACCTGCAGCAGCAACTGGGTCTGGACGAGGCCGCCCAGCTTTGTGCGGCCTCGGGTTCATCCGAAGCAGGCTACTACGCTGCAGTGCTGGACGCGGCCAGGAATCGCAGTCCACTCACGAACCTCGGCTCAGCCCCTGTTCACGTGACCGACCTCCAGTTTGGCTTGGAATTGTTGGTCAACACCGGAAACAGTGCGGCCATTCCCCCTTTGCTGAAGGCTTGGCAGGGTGTCGACCACAGCGACATGCCTTGGCTGCGTGCCTGTCGCGCAGCGGCTGCGCGCAGTGGGAAAGTGCACGCTCGCAACGAAGCGGCCGAGCTGGCCAAAACCATTCAATGGCTGCTCACCAAGGCCCCGTCTGCCCAGGCCGCTGTGGCCCAGGAAATGCGGGTGCAGTGCGCCGAGCTGGCCCTTAAATCACGCCAGGGTCAGCTGGCTTGCCAGGCAGCGCAGGACGCCTTTGCCCATGACACCCATGTGGAGAGGCGATTCACACTGGCCAAAGCTTTTGTATTGGCAGGGGATTTGCCCAAGGCCATCTCGCACTTGCATGAGCTGCTGATGCACACCTTGAGTGATGCGTTCACCCCTGAAGGCCCGGTCAACAGCGAAACCGGTTCGCCATTTGATGTGCTGGCAGCCGAAGACACACTTGTGGCGGTGAACCGACTGTTGCGTGCCAAAGGCCTGCAACCGTTCCTGATGTCGGGCACCTTGCTGGGGTATGCGCGCCACGGTGGTCTGCTGCCGCACGACAAGGACGTGGATCTGGGCCTGATCGGCTGGGAACACCAGTTCACAGTGGCAGAGGCTCTGTTGGAGGCTGGTCACTTCCGCCTGGACCTGGCCCAACTCAGCGGCCAGAACCGATTCCTCATGTCGGTCAATGACCTGCGCAATGGCATGGCGGTGGACTTCTTCCTCTTCCACGATCAAGGGGACCACTTCCTGCATGGCATTGACTTCGACATGGGTTTCACGCAGAACTTCCGCTTCAGCAAGTTTGCCCTGCAAGAAACCGAGTTCCTGGGCGAGCGCTTTTATGTCCCTGCCGATATCGACCGCAATTTGAGCGAAAACTACGGCGACTGGCGTACACCTGCCTCCTCCTATGTGGTGACGGTCGAGTCTCCAGCGCTGTGCGACACCCCCGAGAGCCGCACCTTTTTGGTCTACCTGGAAGTTCTCAAGACCATCACCAAGCGGATGAAGCCCCAGCGGATGGTTCGAATTCTTGACCATCTGGACGCCAGCCACAGCGATGTGCTGAGCCATGATGTTCGCCAGAGACTGCGCGCCTGGTGCCAGCAACACATCGCCAAACCCGCCTTGGCTGTGGAGGTGCCGGCATGAGCAGGGCGGTTTTGTCCCATCTCTTGCAAAAGGTGACCGAGCTCAGCGAGGCGACCCGATTGCGGGTCTTGCAAGATGTCAATGAAGGGCGTGCCGCCCAGGCACTGGATGTGCTGGCCTCCCCAGCCTTGTCCGTGAACCGTGACAGCAAGGCCTGGGGCGCGTTGCAGATGTATCTGTTGCATTTGGCAGGCCGTTATGCCCAGGCCAACCAGGTTCTGGACCACATGATCGGGCTGAACCTCAGTGAGCAGCTCACCATCGACAATTGCCCGACCGAGGCTGACATCATGGCCCGATGGGACCCTGCAGCCGAAGGTGTCAGCGTGCTGTGCACCACCTTCAACCACGCGCGGTTCATTGACATGGCGCTGGCCAGCTTTTTCAGCCAGGTCAGCACCCACCCGTTCGAGGTGATCGTCAGGGATGACGCGTCGACCGATGGCACGGGTGCGCTGCTCGACAAATGGGAACAGCGTTACCCTCGTCTGCTCAAGGTGATCCGCCTGAGTGAGAACACCTATCAGCAAGGGCAGTCGCCCATGCTCGCCACCATCCTGCATGCCTCGCTGCCTCTCATGGCCATGTGCGAAGGCGATGATTTTTGGATCGACAGCAACAAACTGCATCTGCAGGCCGAGCTGCTGCAAAAAAACCCCACCTGGTCGGCCATCACCCATAACCATTTTGAGCTCGACGAAGCCAATGGGCGTCTGACCCCTGGCCGAACGACCAAAATGCGTGGCGTACTGCCCAAGCAGGATCTGGTCAATGTCAATCTGGTGATGTGGGGACATACCCTGATGGTTCGCCGGTCCCTGCTCAACATGCCGGTCTACCGTCTCGACGACGGCGTGCTGGGCGACCAGGTGATGACCTCCATGCTGGGGGCAGCTGGCCCGGTGTTTTACCTGGGTGACTTGTTTGGCAGCGTCGCCAGACGCAACCTGTTCAGCACCTACACACCGCTCAACGCCCACGACAAACAGCTCAGGCGCATCAACACGCGGCGTTATCTGGCACCCATCCTGGCCCAGCGGGGAGAAACCCAAGCTTCGCAGCGCTTGCTGCGTTGGTGCCAGGTGGCGGAGCAGCAGGTCAGCCCCCAAGCGGCCTGATCCAGCAAGAGTCTTCGTTCACACGACAAGAGCCCCTATGCACGCATTGCGAGAACACCTCTACAGTTTGGATTTTCCCACCCACCCCGGGTACGACAAGACGCAGATCCGCCAGGTGCAGAAAGTGGTTCTGGACATGGGTGTTCAGGTCTGCCGAATTCTGGAGCGGCACGGATTGCCCTATTTCATCACCAATGGGACCCTCATTGGCGCAGCACTTTACGAATCGTTTGTCCCCTGGGACGACGATTTCGACCTTTTCCTGTTCGATGACACTTACGATGAGGCCATGGATGTGCTGCAAGCGGAGTTGCCCAGCCACCTCATCGTTCACGGCATCCGGAACGACCCGCTGTACTTTCCTGCCTGGAACCGCATCAAGAACCTGCAATCGCAGGCCCTGGACAGCGGCCTGTACAACCCGGACAACCGATTGTTGAAGTTCCCCTGCCTGAGCGTGGATCTGTACCGCATCAAGAAAATTCCGGCAGACGGGGTGGATCTGTACAAAGTCAATGAAGCATTGGCTTTCTTTGATAAAAAACACAGGTTCGGTATCCTCACCGGCGAGGAATACACCGATCAGGTTGACCCTCTCCTGCAAAAAAAGCATGCCCTTGAAGCCCTCAGCGCGGTCGGTGCCCAGGACGATGTGTACATGTTCATGGTCATGCTCAAGCAAGCCTTGCGGCCGGATGAAATTTTTCCCCTCAAGCGCTACACCCTTGATGGACACAGCTTCTGGGGCCCGCAGTCCAGCGACGCCCTGCTGAGTTCACTTTACGGCCCCGACTACCGAAACATTCCCGCCTACGAACAGCGCAACACGCGCTTTTCCGAAGTCCGTTGGGTCAGTCCCACTGACCATTGATGACACCAGGATCCGCCATGCCAATCACCGATATCCCTTTGCGCGAAGACATCTACCAGTCCTACCACCCCTTTGTGTTGGAGCATCTGAACAGGTGCACCGCAGACGACGCAGCTGCGGGCAGTATCACCTTGGACAGGCAGCGTGCAGCCTTCATGTTTGACCAACTCAATGTCAGCGGCCACAGGGTGCTCGACATTGGCGCCAACCAGGGCTATATGACGGTGGAGGCTGCTTTACGCGGCGCCGAGCGGGTCGATGCTTTCGAGTCCAACAGCGTGGATGGCGTTTTTTTGTCGCAGGCGGCCAGACATTTGCCGGGTCTGGACAAGGTGGTCGCCCATCCCATCAATTACGACTTTGACCAGGCCAATGGTGACCGGTGGAACTGTGTCGTTTGCCTGAATGTGTTGCACCACATTGGACGGTATTTCGACAGCCACATCCAGGACATGACCGA
>JAIXXW010000030.1 GCA_027490555.1 Comamonadaceae bacterium
GCCGCCAACACCTGCCAAGTAGTCCTGAGCGACTTGCTTCTTGAATTTCTCGTCATATCTCGCCATGAAAAACACCCCAAAGGTTGGATCGGTGTCCAACTTTTGGGGTGCAGTTCAGTTGGGGCTTTTTTGATGGCCATCGGGCCAAAAGCATGGCCTGCCCGGCAGGGATCGAACCTGCGACCCACAGCTTAGAAGGCTGTTGCTCTATCCAACTGAGCTACGGGCAGACGTGAAAAACGCAAAAGGCCCTGACGGGCCTTGGGGGTGGGAAATCACAGCAGGCTTCAAGCAGCGGGTTGGGACTTCGTTTGGAATATGGCCTGCACGGTTCAGGACAATGGTCGGAGCGGCGGGATTCGAACTCGCGACCCTCTGCTCCCAAAGCAGATGCGCTACCAGGCTGCGCTACGCTCCGACGGTTGCTATTCTAACCTTTAAATCCGCCTTTGCTGGCGCTGATGTCAAAAAAGTCTGGCGCTTGTGCGCGATGTTGGGATCGCCGAGAAAAAGAAACGGCCTGCGAGCGGCAGGCCGTTCAGGAACGGGGCCCTCAGCTCAGCTGCCGCGCGTCACCGGCATGAGCACATCGCTGGGCCAGGCCAGATGTTTGGCCAACTCCAACTTGGCCAGCGAGTTGCGGTGCACCTCGTCGGGGCCGTCGGCCAGGCGCAGGGTGCGCTGGTGCGCATAGGCATAGGCCAGCGGGAAGTCTTGCGACACGCCCCCACCGCCGTGCGCCTGGATGGCCCAATCGATGATCTGGCAGGCCATGTTCGGGGCCACGATCTTGATCATGGCGATCTCGGCCTTGGCGATCTTGTTGCCCACGGTGTCCATCATGTAAGCGGCCTTGAGCGTGAGCAGGCGGGCTTGCTCGATCATGCAGCGCGACTCGGCGATGCGCTCTTGCCAAACGGTCTGGCGGGCCACCTCGCGGCCGAAGGCCACGCGCTCGTTCAGGCGCTTGCACATCAACTCCAGGGCGCGTTCGGCAACGCCGATGGTGCGCATGCAGTGGTGGATACGGCCAGGTCCCAGCCGGCCCTGTGCAATTTCAAAACCGCGGCCTTCTCCCAGCAAGATGTTCTCGACCGGCACGCGCACGTTTTTCAGCACCACTTCCATGTGCCCGTGCGGGGCATCGTCGTAGCCAAACACAGACAGGGCACGCACCACGGTGATCCCGGGGGTGTTGGCCGGCACCACGATCATGGACTGCTGCTCATGGCGGCCTGCATCCGGGTTGGTCTTGCCCATGACGATGTACACCGCGCAGCGGGGGTCGCCCGCACCGGACGACCACCATTTGCGGCCATTGATCACGTACTCGTCGCCCTCGCGGCGGATGTCGCATTCGATGTTGGTGGCGTCCGAGGAAGCCACGTCCGGCTCGGTCATCAGAAAGGCGGAGCGGATCTCACCCCGAAGCAGCGGCTCCATCCAGCGGTCCTTGATCTCCTCGCTGGCGTAGCGCTCCAGTGTTTCCATGTTCCCGGTGTCTGGGGCGGAGCAGTTGAAGACCTCGGCGGCAAAGGGAACGCGGCCCATGATCTCGCACAGCGGCGCGTACTCCAGATTGGACAGGCCTTGGGGTGCACGGGTGGATTTGGGCAGAAACAGGTTCCACAGCCCCGCTTTGCGGGCCAGGGGTTTGAGTTCCTCCACAATTTTTGTGGGCACCCAGGCATTGCCCTGGGCCCGGTTCTGGGCGATTTCCTCAAAGAAACGCGCCTCGTTGGGGTAAATGTGCTCGTCCATGAAAGCCAGTAACCGGGCCTGCATGTCCTTGACCTTGGGGGTGTATTCAAAATCCATGGTCTCTCTCCTGGGGTTGGTGTTCGGTGGGTTAAAGGGTCAGGCCTGACGGGCAAAGCGCCAGGCGAGTTCGGCCATGGGGCGGGCTCCTGCACCCGAGGTTTTGGCCTGCTCGCTGGAGGCGGTACCGTCCTCCACGCGCTTGGCAATGCCTTGCAAAATGGCCGCGATGCGGAACATGTTGTAGGCCAGGTAGAAGTTCCAGTCCTTGGCCAATGCTTCCGGGCTGGTGAAGCCGGTGCGCTCGCAATAGCGGCGGATGTAGTCGGCCTCGGTCGGGATGCCCAGCTCGGCCAGGTCCAGGCCGCCAATGCCGCGGAAGGTGCCTGGGTTGATGTGCCAAGCCATGCAGTGGTAGCTGAAGTCCGCCAGGGGGTGACCCAGGGTGGACAGCTCCCAGTCCAGCACCGCCAGCACGCGGGCCTCGGTGGGGTGGAACATCAGGTTGTCCAGGCGGTAGTCGCCGTGCACGATGCTGACCAGGGTGTCGTCCTTGGCGCTGTCCGGGATGTGCTGGGGCAGCCAGGCGATCAGCTGGTCCATTTCGGGAATGGGCTGGGTGATCGAGGCCGCGTATTGCTTGCTCCAGCGGCCAATCTGGCGTTCGATGTAATTGCCCGGTTTGCCATAGGCGGACAGGCCCTGGCGCTGGAAATCCACGGTGTGCAGCGCCGCCAGCACGCGGTTCATTTCATCGTAAATGGCACCACGTTCCGCGCGACCCATGCCCGGCAGGGACTGGTCCCACAGCACGCGGCCCTGTACGAATTCCATGATGTAAAAAGCACGGCCGATCACCGACTCGTCGTCGCACAGCACATGCATCTGGGCCACCGGGACATCGGTGCCGTGCAGGCCTTGCATGACGGCAAATTCGCGTTCGATGGCATGGGCCGATGGCAGCAGTTTGGCCACCGGTCCGGGTTTGGCCCGCATCACGTACTGGCGCGATGGGGTGATGAGTTTGTAGGTGGGGTTGGACTGACCGCCCTTGAACATCTCCACCCTCATAGGGCCTGCAAAACCGGGCAGCTGGCCTATCAGCCATGTTTCCAGGGCTGCGATGTCGATGGCATGGGCGTCCGTGACAGGCCGGGTTCCCACAAAATGGTCAAATGCGCTCATGGCTTGGCCCGTGTGGTGGCTGGCCGCAGCAGGTGGCCAGGGAGTGAAGGGGGCTGATCAGAGTCAATGGTCTGCATTCACGATCTGCAAAAGCGCATCGCGGTCGAGCACCACCAGCCCACCGGGCTCGATGCGGATGATTTGCTCGCGCTCCATTTGCTTGAGTTCCTGGTTGACCCGCTGGCGCGAAGCGCCCAGCAACTGGGCCAGTTCTTCCTGCGCCAATTGCAAGCTGATGCGGATCGCCTTGGCGTCCGACAGACTGGGCACGCCGTAGCTGCGCAGCAAGTGGTTGAGCTGTTTGGCCAGCCTGGCCCGCAGGGGCAGGGTGTTGAGGTCTTCCACCAGGCCGTACAGCTGGCGAATGCGCCGCGCATGCAGTCGCAGCATGGCATCGTAAAACTCGACGTGCTGTGTCAGGATTTTCTTGAAGTCGGCCTTGGCCACATTCAGGGTGGTCGTGTCGCCATGCGCATAGCAGTCGTGCGTGCGCCGATCCCCGTCGAAAATCGACACATCGCCGAACCAGATGCCTGGCTCGACATAGGTCAAGGTGATCTGTTTGCCCGACACCGACGTCGAGCTCACACGCACCGCGCCCTTGGCACAGGCGAACCACTGCTCGGGTGGATCGCCCCGGGCTGCGAGCATGTCGCCGTCTTTGTGGCGTTTGACGTAAGCGCATCGAAGGATGTCGTGACGGAGTGAGGGTGACAAGGTTGAAAACCATCGACCTGCGTTGATGGCTTCTCTTTCCTCCATTGTCAGAATGGGTTCATCCATGTTCTGTCCTTTGAGTGACTGGTGGTCGGATTTTTGTCGCCTGGGGGACCAGCCGATTCATTTGTACTCGGGTTTTTGCTTGTTCAGGAAGGCGGAAATGCCCAGGCCCGCGTTGGGATGGTGCAGATTTTTGACAAAGGCATCACGTTCCCGGGCCAGCTGGGCGTTCAGGCTGCTGCCGTCCGCGTCACTGAGCAATTCCTTGATGCTGGCCAATGCATTGGGCGCCCGGGCATTGAGCTGTTCGGCCAGTTGCAGGGCTTGCTGCAAGGCTTGGCCGGCCTCTGCCAGGCGATTGACCACGCCCAGTTGTTGCAGGCGCTCGGCCCCGATGCGCTCGCCACACATGAGCAATTCGGTGGCCAGTTGACGCGGCAGTGCGCGCGACAGGCTCCAGCTGCCGCCGCCATCGGGCGACAGGGCGATGGAACTGTAGGCCATCACGAACACGCTGTTGCGGGCGGCGACGATCATGTCACAGGCCAAGGCCAAAGAGAAACCGGCACCCGCTGCGGGCCCTTCGACGGCTGCGATCACGGGCTTGGGGAAGGTGCGTATGGCTTCGATCCAGTTGTGCAGGCCTTCGATGCTCTGGGCCTGGTGCTCGGGGGGCAATTGGCGGTTGTTTTGCAGGCGCTGCAAATTGCCGCCCGCACTGAACAGGCCATGGGCCCCGGTGATGACCACGCTGCGCACATCGGCGCTGGATTCGGCCACGCTCAGGGCTTCCACCCCCGCGGCATACATTTCCGGCCCCAGGGCGTTGCGAAACTCCGGGTTGCTGAGGGTCAGGATCAGGGTCTGGCCTTCGCTGGTGCTGAGCAATTGAGCGGTCATCTGGTTTCTTCATCCAATGGAGCGCGGTGAAAGACGGCTCCCCCCCTGCCTTCCGCCTGTGGCAGTGCTCGAGAGGGAAGCCACACAGCCATCATGCTTCGGTGTGCATGAGCGACAAGCCAATGGCGCCGCGGCGGCGAAGCCAGGGACTGGGGCGGTAGCGCATGTCGCCGTAAACCGTTTGCATGTTGAACAGGACTTCCAGGATGCTGTCCGGACCCAGCCGGTCGCCCATGGCCAAAGGACCCATGGGGTAGGCCAGACCCAGTGTGACGGCGGTGTCCAGATCCTGGGGGCTGCAGATGCGTTGCTGGCAGATGTCGGAAGCGATGTTGACGATGGTGGCCACCACGCGCTGGGTCACAAAGCCACCGCTGTCCCGGATGACCGACACGGCTTTGCCGTCACGGGCAAACAGGGCGTGGGCGGCATCCCGCATGTCGCTGCGGGTGGCGGGGTTGGTGGCCAGCACCCGGCGCCGGGTGGCCGAGTCCTGGAACAGCATGTCGATGCCCACGGTGCGGGCCGGGTCCAGGCGCTCGACCACGGCCACGGTGGTGACATCAAAGCCCAGGGGCGCCACCAGCGTCAGGGCTTCGGGTGAAGGGGAGGCCCCGGTTTCGATGTTGGCGCCCAGGTCCTTGAGCAGTTGCAGCAATTCCATGCGGCGGGCCGCGCGGGGTGAAACCCACACAGGCGGGATTTTTTCGATCACGGGCGTTGGGGGCTCGGCGGGCACCTGAGCCACGCCATCCACGTATTTGTAGAAACCTTCGCCGACCTTTTTGCCGACCACGCCCGCCGCCAGGCGCTGGGCCGTGATCACATTGGGGCGGTAGCGCGGTTCTTCGTAGTACTGGTGGTAGATCGCCTCGATCACCGGGTGCGACACATCCAGTGCGGTCAGGTCAAACAGTTCGAAAGGGCCCAGCTTGAAGCCGACCTGGTCACGCAGGATGCGGTCGATGGTGGCGAAGTCGGCGATGCCTTCGCTCACGATGCGCAAGGCTTCGGTGCTGTAACCACGGCCAGCGTGGTTGACGATGAAGCCGGGGGTGTCCAGAGCCTGCACGGGGGTGTGGCCCATCTGGCGCGCGAAGTCGGACAGGCGTTGGCAGATGGCCGAGTTGGTTTTCAGGCCCGCGATCACTTCGACCACCTTCATCAGCGGCACGGGGTTGAAGAAGTGGTATCCCGCAAACTGTTCCGGGCGTTGCAAACCGGCGGCAATGGCCGTGACCGAGAGCGAGGAGGTGTTGGTCACCAGCACGGCGCTGGGGTCCAGGACTTTTTCCAAGGCACTGAACAGGCTTTTTTTGATGTCCAGCTTTTCCACGATGGCTTCCACCACCAGATCGCAGCCGGCCAGATCTTCCATGTGGGCCGCCTCCTGCAAGCGGCTTTTGTGGCCCGCCACCGCTTCGGCCGTGAGGCGGCCTTTTTCTTGCAGCTTGTCCCACTGCTTTGAAACGGCATCGCGGGCCTTGGCCACGGCTTCGGGCTGGGTGTCGTACAGCCAGACCTGGCTGCCGGCTTGCGCGGCAATTTGGGCGATGCCACGCCCCATGGCGCCGGCACCAATGATGGCAACTTTTTGAAAGATGGGGGTCATTTTTAAAGACTACAGAATTAATTGAAGATCCATGGGCTCATGGCGATGGCCAGGTTGTCCCCAAGCAACATGGTGAAGACGACACGCCCAGATGAGGGTGGCGCTTTCAGCGCCGCACCTGCAGGGCCCCGGGGTTGACAATGTTGGTGGGCGTCCCTTTGATGAAATTCACCACATTGTCAAATGCCGTGCCAAAGTAAAGCTCATAGCTGTCTTTTTCGACGTAACCGATGTGCGGCGTGCAGATGCAGTTTTCCAGCCGCAGGAGTGCCGAACCTTGCAAAATCGGCTCGGATTCGAAAACATCGATGGCCGCCATGCCGGGGCGTCCCCGGTTCAAAGCGCCAATCAGTGCATTGGGCTCGATCAATTCGGCACGCGAGGTGTTGACCAAAATGGCGGTGGGTTTCATCCTCCCCAGGTCGTCGGCCGTGACCATGCCCGTCGTCACATCGTTCAGGCGCAGGTGCAAGGACAGGAAATCCGCACTTTCAAAAAACGACTCACGGCTGGCCGCCGCAGTCAAGCCGTCTTTGACGGCGCGGATGCGCGATTCCTCACTGCCCCAGATCTGAACATGCATGCCAAATGCGCGGCCGTAACCCGCAACCAGCTGGCCAATCTTGCCGTAGCCCCAGATGCCCAGCGTCTTGCCCTTGAGCACTGTGCCGAGTCCAAAGTTGACCGGCATAGAGCCAGATTTGAGACCGGACTGCTGCCATGCCCCATGCTTGAGGTTGCCGATGTAGTGGGGGATCCGCCTGGCCGCAGCCATGACCAATGCCCAGGTCAATTCGGCCGGTGCGATGGGTGAGCCCACACCTTCGGCCACCGCCACGCCCCGTTCGGTGCAGGCCGACAGATCGATGTGTCCACCGAGACGGCCGGTTTGCGCAATCAATTTGAGGCGGGGCAATTTTTCAATCAATGCCCTGTTCAAGGCCGTGCGCTCACGGATCAAGACGATCACATCAGCATCTTTGAGGCGCACTGACAGTTGGCCAATGCCCTTGACTGTGTTGGTGTAGACCTTGGCGGGATAGTTTTCGAGCTTGGACGCACACTCGAGCTTGCGGACGACATCCTGGTAGTCGTCAAGGATCACAATGTTCATGCACAGTATTGTGCCTTGTCACAGACAGGGTTGACGCGGCTGGATTGAAGACATTTGGGTCCAGTCCAGCCGAGGGCGTGCCCACTCAGTGTCGGTTTTCCAGCGCGACGAGACGATCGAGTTCGGCGCAGACGTCGGCCATGCGCCCGGACATCACCAGTCTGCCGGGGGTGCGAGCGCCATCGCCGGTCTCATGGACCATCACGACCCGCAGACCGGGGGCCTTGGCTTGCAGGGGCCTGGCCTGGGAACTGGGCACGGCATGAAGGACGGGCCGCGTGGCCCGTGGAAGGTGCAAACGGGCCGGTGAGCGGGGGCTGACCGCCGGATGGCTGGCCTGAAAACCAGCGATTTTCTTGAACAGGCCTGAAAAGGCCAAAAGTGCGATTCCCATGTGAAACCTTTCAATGGCATGGAGGTTGGACACAGGCAGGATTGGTAAGAAGCCATTGCGTTCAGGGCTGATGTACAGCGCCCGCCACCTGAACGCATGGCGGGGTTCTTCACATCATGGCGCTGTTTCGGATCAAACCCACGGCCAGGCCTTCGATGTCAAACGGCTCTCCGGGGTGGATCCGGATCGTGGGGTAGTCGGGGTTTTCGGGCAAGAGTTCAATGCCCTGGGCTGTCTTGCTCAGGCGTTTCACAGTGACCTCGTCACCCAGTCTGGCCACCACAATTTGGCCATGGCGAACGTCCTTGGTGGCTTTCACGGCCAGCAAGTCGCCATCGATGATGCCGATGTCGCGCATGGACATGCCACGCACACGCAGCAAATAGTCGGGTGGGGTGGAAAACAGGCTGCTCTCGACCTGGTAGGTGCGGTCAACGTGTTCCTGCGCCAGCAGGGGAGAGCCTGCGGCAACCCGACCGACCAGGGGCAAGCACAACTGGCCCAGCCCGGGCAAACTCATGCTGAAAAGATCGCTGGCGGTCCGTTGCGCACTGCGGTGCGATCCCTTGAGGCGGATACCGCGCGAGGTGCCGCTGACCAATTCGATCGCCCCTTTTCGGGCCAGGGCCTTGAGGTGTTCCTCTGCGGCATTGGCCGACTTGAAACCGAGAACCTGGGCAATTTCTGCGCGTGTGGGCGGGGCTCCGGTGTTGGCAATGCTGGTTTGAATGAGCTCCAGTATCTGTTGCTGCCGATCGGTCAGTTTGGGGCTGTCGGTCATGTGGCTTCCTTGAGGAGTTAACTGATTTTTTATCCAGTACCTGTATTTTTAAACAGTTTTTGGATTTGTGCAAGGATTTTTTCTCAAGAGCCAAGCGGCAGGCCTTGTCCCCCACTGGCCTGGGCCTTGTGGGCCAGGGTTTGGCCCGAAAACGACAAAGCCCCAAACATGGGGCTTTCGGGTGGGTCAAGCCGTGCGCGGGGTAAGGGCTTGGTTCGGGGCAGGACCTGCTCAGGAGGACAGGGCTTGCAAGGCGCGGGCGGTGATGTCTTCGACGCTGCCGGTGCCACTGATCACCCGGTATTGGGGGGCTGCGGCGGGCTCGCTGCGTGCCCAGTTGGCGTAGTAGTCCACCAGGGGGCGGGTCTGGGCGCTGTACACGTCCAGGCGTTTCTTCACGGTGTCCTCCTGGTCATCCGCGCGCTGCACCAGCGGCTCTCCGGTCACGTCGTCGATGCCGTCCACTTTGGGTGGGTTGAATTTGACGTGGTAGGTGCGACCCGAAGCGGGGTGCGAGCGGCGGCCGCTCATGCGGTCGATGATGGCATCAAAGGGCACATCGATTTCCAGCACGAAGTCGAGTTTCACGCCGGCGGCCTTCATGGCATCGGCCTGGGGAATGGTTCGGGGGAAGCCATCAAACAAAAAACCGTTGGCGCAGTCGGCTTGGGCGATCCGCTCCTTGACCAGGTTGATGATCAGGTCGTCGCTGACCAGACCACCGGACTCCATCACCGCCTTGGCTTGCAGGCCCAGGGGCGTGCCGGCTTTCACAGCGGCCCTGAGCATGTCGCCAGTTGAAATCTGGGGGATTTTGTATTTTTGGCAGATGAAGGTGGCTTGTGTGCCTTTGCCTGCACCGGGTGCGCCCAACAAAATCAGTCTCATGGGAAATTCCTTGTGATTGGTGTTCTCAGGGTCAGTCCGGCCAACTGACCAGATCCATCCACGGTTTGAGAATAGCACGCCATCCTCAAAGTTACCTGACGGGTCTGGTCTGGGTGCTGGACTGGGGGTGGATGACGTGGTCAGGCCAGCAGTTGACGCACGCGCAACAGGTCTTCCGGTGTGTCGACACCGGGGCCTGGGCTTTGCGGCGTCACATGCACGGCAATGCGGTGGCCGTGCCACAGCGCGCGCAGTTGCTCCAGCGACTCCATGGTCTCCAAAGGGGAGGGCGGCAAGGTCGGAAACAGCGACAAAAAACCAGCCCGGTAGCCGTAGATCCCGATGTGCCTGAGCGGGGGCGGGTTGGGCAAGGCCTTGAAGGTGCCGCTGCTCTGGCCGTCCCGCCACCAGGGCAGGGGCGCGCGGCTGAAGTACAGGGCCATCTGTTGGCCATCCATGACCACCTTGACCACGTTCGGGTTGGTGAACTCTTCCAAAGAGCCCACCGCATGGGCCGCTGTGCTCATGCTGGCCTCGGGCCTTTGGCTCAGGAGCCGGGCCACATCGTCGATCAAGGCGGGCGGTATCAAAGGTTCATCGCCTTGCACATTGACCACCAAGGCCTCGGCGGTCAGCCCCAGAAGTTCGCACGCTTGCGCCAAGCGGTCGCTGCCACTGAGGTGGTCCTGGCGCGTCAGCACGGCCTGGATGCCGTGTGCACGGCAGGCCTGCACAATCCGTTCGTCGTCGGCGGCCACCACCACTTGCCGGGCTTGGGACTTCTGGGCGCGTTGGGCCACACGGACCACCATGGGCAGTCCGCCAATGTCAGCCAGGGGTTTGTCGGGCAGGCGGCTGGAGGCCATGCGCGCCGGAATCAACACGGTGAATTCCGGACTCAGGGTGCTGTCGTTCATGCTCAGGCCTCAAAGCGGCGGGCGCAGGGCTGCGAGCCGCTCGATTTCCTCATCGCTCAGGGTGCGGGCTTCGTTTTCCAACAGGATGGGAATGCCCTGGCGCACCGGGTAGGCCAAGCGGGCGCTGCGCGAGAGCAACTCCTGCTGCTCCCGGTCAAAACTTAAGGGGCCTTTGGTGACTGGGCAAACCAGCAATTCAAGCAATTTGATGTCCATGGCGTGATCATAGCGGGCGCTGCTCAGCGCCTTGGTGGGGCAACAGGCGGCTGTCCAAAGCCGCCCAAAAGGCCGGCTCGGGTGTCAAAGTCAAGGGCACCGCCAGAGCCTTTGGCTGGCGTTGCCAGAGTTTGGCAGCGTCTTTTTCGGTGCACAGCAAAGGCCGTGTCAGCGCGGACTGGGGCCAGGCGGCAAAGTCGTGGTGGTCCGGCAAGGCGGTGGTTTGGTGCAAGGTCAAGCCTTGTTCGCGCAGCAGCTTGAAAAAGCCCTCTGGCCTGGCCAGACCGGCCAGTGCATCCACCGCCTGGTTGCGCAGCGCAGCCAACTCAACCCGGTGGCCGAAGGCGTCCGTGGCCCAGGGGCTCAGTGCACGCCGGGCCTGGAATCCGCCACCGACCGGATTGGCGCCGGTGTGCAGCAAAAGATCGACCGATCTGGGCCAAGGCTCCCGCAGCGGACCAGCGGGCAGCAGCCATCCATTGCCAATGCCGCGTTCGTCCATCACGCAGATCTCGAGGTCGCGGGCCAAGCCCGCATGCTGCAAGCCATCGTCGCAAACGAGGATGTTGACCTCGGGGTGGGCCGCCAGCAAGGCCTGGCCTGCGTCGGCACGCCGGCGACCCACCCAGACCGGAACACCGGTGGTCTGGTGGATGAGCAAAGGTTCGTCGCCCACGTCGGCAGGAGCACTGTCCGGCTGCACGGCGCGGACGTCCTGCGTTTGACGGCCGTGTCCGCGCGAGACCACGCCGGGCCGCCAGCCCTGTTTTTGCAGGTGCCCCACGATGGCCATCGTCAAAGGCGTTTTGCCTGCGCCGCCGACCACCACATTGCCCACCACCACCACAGGCACGGGCAAACGTGTGCTTTTTCGCCAGCCGCTGCGGTAGGACTGCCGATGGGCCCAACCCATCAGGCCATACAGCCAGGACAGTGGGGTGAGCCAGCGGGCCAGCCCCTGGCGGGACTGCCAGACCCGGGGCAAATGGTGGTGCAGAAAATGCCGCATCAGCAAGCCAGTGCCTGCGCCGGGGCGCATGCAAAATGGGAGAATCCAGCGAGATGACAGCGCAGGTCCAGCGGCATGGGGATGGGTGTGACAGCCAAGTGTGTGCTGGATTATCGGACAAGCCGTGGCTGGGGGATCGCTTGGCGCATCCTGCGGTGTTCCCAGCGCCCATTGGTGTGGATAACTTTGTTGAAAACTTGGATGGATGGCCCGATTTTGAATACTCAGGTACAGATGCAGGCGCTTGAATTCACACTGGAAAAAGAAAAATCTTCATGAAATCAATGACTTACGAAGGTTGCATGAATAATCTTCTGGGCTGTTCCCTGATAAGGGCCGAGAGGCTAGGCTTGTGGAGTACTTGGCATGGCGGATGCGGTTTTGCGGCCCAAAATGCGCTGGAAACACCGATCAATCTTGAATCTCATGGCTGAAAACCTCGATTTCACGGCCCGCGCGTGGACAGTTGGTGCGCTGTGCCGCGCCA
>JAIXXW010000288.1 GCA_027490555.1 Comamonadaceae bacterium
CACACCCACTATGCGCAGGCGGTGGCCGTCACCGGCCGCCTGTCGAGCAACGAGCCGAACCTGCAAAACATCCCGGTGCGCACCGCCGAGGGCCGCAAGGTGCGCGAGGCCTTTGTGGCCCCCGCCGGCTGGGTGATCGCCAGCGCCGACTACAGCCAGATCGAGCTGCGCATCATGGCCCACCTGAGCGACGACGCGGCCTTGCTCAAGGCCTTCCACGAGGGGCTGGACGTGCACAAGGCCACGGCTGCCGAAGTGTTTGGCCTCACGCCCGACACGGTGAGCAGCGAGCAGCGCCGTTACGCCAAGACCATCAACTTCGGCCTGATCTACGGCATGAGCGCATTTGGCCTGGCCAAGGCCCTCGACATCGACAACACGGCGGCCAAAAACTACATCGCCCGCTATTTCGAGCGTTTCGCCGGGGTCAAGCAGTACATGGACAGCACCCGCGAACGGGCCAAGGCCCAGGGCTTTGTCGAGACGGTGTTTGGCCGCCGACTGATGCTGCCCGAGATCAATAGCCCCAATGGCCCGCGCCGAGCCGGGGCCGAGCGCGCCGCCATCAACGCGCCAATGCAGGGCACCGCGGCCGACCTGATCAAGTTGAGCATGGTCGCGGTCCAAAAAGCGCTGGACGAACAGGGCAAGGCGACCAAAGTCATCATGCAGGTGCACGACGAACTGGTGTTCGAGGTGCCTCAGGCCGAAGTCGAGTGGGTGCGCACCGAGGTGCCGCGCATCATGGCCGGTGTGGCCGACCTGAAAGTGCCGCTCTTGGCCGAGGTCGGCTTTGGGCCGAACTGGGAGCAGGCGCACTGAGCCGTCCCGGGCACTGATTTCGCAGCAGTCGCCTGAGTGGGGGGTGGTTGAGGGGGGCGTGTGTCAGGGGGATCGCCCACAGGGGTGGGCTCCCACAGGGGTGGGCTCCCACAGGGGGTGGGCTCCTACAGAGGTGGGGAGGGTGCTGGCCAGGGGGGGTGTTTGACCATGATGGCTGCGAACAGCGCAGAGCCTTCGAAGGCGGCCAGCCAAGAGGCCAAGGCGCGCCAGGGCTGGGCGGCAAACCAGTCCGGGTCGGTGTGGGCGTACTGCCGCACAAAGGGGGCGATGGCCGCGTCGGCCAGGCCGAAATGCGCACCAGCCAAAAAAGCCTGCGCGCCAAGCCGCGCATCCAGCGTGTGCAGCCAAAGCGCCGCCGCACCGCGATCGGCCACGCCACTGTCCAAGCCGGATCGGTTGGGGTATTTGTAGCGGTCCAGATGTTGTTTGAAAGGGCCGTCGTTGTGCGCGATCAAGGCCATGGCCTCGGCCAGCGCAGCGTCCGTGGCAGGCCACCAGCCCCCAGGGTCGTGCTGCTGCAGGGCCCAGCGCATGATGTCCAGACTTTGCTCCAGGACCGACTCACCCGCCGCACCGCGCAACCACAGCACAGGCACCGTGCCTTTGGGGGACAGGGCCAGCATGTGGGCGGGCTTGTTTTTCAACACCACCTCGCGGTGTTCATGGGGCACTGCGCTGGCGTGCAGGGCCAGCCGGGCCCGCATGGCGAAGGGGCAGCGTCGGAACGAATACAAAACGGGCCAGGCTGTGTCGGACATGGCGGCAGTGTAATGGGGCGCGTCTGACGAATGGGGCCAGGCGTGGAGCGCGTGCAAAGCCCCGGCGACTGTGACAAGATCAGGCCCTTGTTGCCATGACCGAGGGGACTGACCTTGAACCACAACCTGCTGGAAGACACGCAAGCCTTGCTGGGCGGGCGCATGGGCGATGCCCTGGCCACACGCCGCATGGCCCTCCAAGCCGCTTTGGGCGTGGGCTACGCCGCAGCGGCCGCCCCGATCATGGCGCAAACGGCCATCCAGACGCCGTCGACCGGGCTGGTCGCTGGCGAGGTCACGGTGGACGTGGATGGTTTCAACATGCCCGCCTACCGCAGTGCCCCGGCGGGCAAGACCGGTTTGCCGGTGGTGCTGGTGATTTCCGAAATATTCGGGTTGCACGAATACATCGCCGACATCACCCGCCGCCTGGCCCAAGCCGGCTACCTGGCCCTGGCCCCAGACCTGTTTGTGCGCCAGGGCAAGCCCAGTGCCTACACCGACATCCCCAAATTGCAGGCCGAAGTCATCTCCAAAGTGCCCGATGCGCAGGTCATGCGCGACCTGGACGCCTGCCTCGCCTGGGCGACTGCCCACGGCGGCAACACCGACCGGCTGGCCATCACCGGCTTTTGCTGGGGTGGCCGCATCACCTGGCTGTATGCGGCGCACCAGCCCCGGCTCAAGGCGGGCGTGGCCTGGTATGGCCGACTGGTGGGCCAAAGCACCCCACAGACCCCCGCGCATCCTCTGGCTGGGGTTGGCCAGCTGAAGGCGCCGGTGCTGGGCTTGTACGGCGCGGCCGACACCGGCATCCCGCTTGACACGGTTGATAAGATGCGGGCAGAACTGGCGACGGGGCCTGCTGCGGCGAAAGCCAGCGAGTTTGTGGTTTATCCTGATGCCCCGCACGCCTTCCATGCCGATTACCGGGCCAGTTACCGCAAGCCGGCAGCCGAAGACGGCTGGCAACGCATGCTGGCCTGGTTCAAACGCCATGGCGTGGCCTGATTTTTTGATCTGCAGCGCGCGCCCTTCGGGGCTGGAGCGCTGACGAACCGCCCTGAGGGGCGGTTTGTTTTGGGGGTGCGGCGCACCCCGGGAAACACAATGACTTTGTTGGCGATTTTGGTGGGGACTTTGGTGGCAGGCATAGGCAGCGTCTGGCTGGCCGCGTGGCTGAGCTTTGGCGTGTTGAGCCGCTACACCCAGCACATGTTGAGTCTGGCCGCCGGGGCCTTGATGGCCACCTCTTTTTTGCATTTGCTGCCCGAGGCCTTCGAAAGCCAAGCCGGTGCGCACGAACTGTTCCTGACCCTGCTGGTGGGGCTGGTGTTTTTCTTTTTGCTCGACAAGGCCCAGCTGTGGCACCACGGCCATGAACACGGCCACGGCCACGGTCACGGCCATGGGCATGGCCATGAACACGACCATGGGCACAGCCATGAGCACCGGCACGGGCATGGGCAGGCGGATTTGCCCAAAGGGCAATGGGCGGTGTTGGCCGGTGACAGTGTGCACTGCTTTGGCGATGGCATTTTGATTGCTTCGGCCTTCATGGCCGACATGCGTTTGGGTGTGATCGCGGCATTGGCTGTTCTGGCCCACGAAATCCCACACCACATGGGGGACTTGGCGGTCCTGCGCCAGGGCAGCAGCAGCCGCCATGCCGCGATCGTCAAGGTGTCCATGGCCGGGGCCATCACCGCCTTGGGGGGCGCATTGGGCTATATGCTGGTCGATGCTTTGCGTGACTGGTTGCCATTTTTCCTGGTCGTGGCCAGCAGCAGCTTTGTCTACGTGGCACTGGCCGACCTGATCCCCCAACTGCAAAAAAGACTCTCGGCACAAGAAACCGCAGCCCAGATCCTCTGGCTGGGCGTGGGCATCGGCATGGTGGTGCTGGTCAGTGCGGTGGCAGGGCACCAGCACTGATGTGCCCAGGCCAGCACGGCTGCGCGTTCAGCCCCGGGCGCAGGGCAAACCCGGGGTGTTGCACCACTCGCTCCAACTGCCGGCATACAGGGCGGTGGGGCCCAATCCCGCCAATTCCATGGCCATCAGGTTGGGCACCGCCGTCACGCCAGAGCCGCAATGGTGGACCACGCTGCTGGCCGGCCGTCCCGCCAGCACCTGGTGCCATTCAGCCAGGAGCTGCTCGGGGCTTTTGAAGCGCCCATCGGCGGTGAAGTTGTCGGTGAAGGGGCGGTTCAGAGCCCCCGGGATGTGTCCCGCCACCGGGTCCAGCGGCTCTGTCTCTCCGCGGTAACGCGCCGCTGCGCGGGCATCGACGATGGTCTGCTCGGGCCGTCCCAAAGACGCCAACACCCCCTTGGTCAGCACCAATTGGCGCAAGGGCGCACGGACCTCAAACTGTGCCGCCGCGGCGGGCGGGGTCGGTCCCGAATCCAGTGCGCCGCCGGCATCTTTCCAGGCCTGCAAGCCGCCATCGAGGACTGCAACGGCATCGTGCCCCAGCCATTTGAGCATCCACCACAGGCGTCCGCAGTAGGCGCTTTTGTTGCGGTCGTAGACCACTATCTGCATGCCGTTGTGGATGCCCAGGCTCCCCAGCCATTGCGCCACGATCTCGCGTTGCGGCAAGGGGTGGCGGCCACCGTTGACCGCACATTCAGGCTGGAAGGTGCTCAGGTCCTTGTTCAGGTGCGCCGGCCAGGCGCCGGCGATCCTCTCCTGCGCGAAAAAACCATCGGCCAGTTCGGGTTGCATCAAATCGAAGCTGCAGTCCAGCACGGCACAGGGGCTGCCCTGGGCCCGCAGGGTTTGCAGTTGGGCGGCGGTGATGAGCAAGGGGTACATGGCAAGGTTCTCCGTTCAGTGTTCTTCGGCCGGGGGG
>JAIXXW010000202.1 GCA_027490555.1 Comamonadaceae bacterium
GATGGCCTCCACCAGCATGGTTCCCATGCGACCAGAGGCGCCTGCGATGGTGATGGGCAATGGATTCAGGGAAGTCATGGCGAAACTGGGACTCCAAAAGGGAGAAAACACCGATGCACGGCAAGCCCCCGGGCAGCCCGCTCAACGCGGTTCTGGCTCCAGAGGGGGATAGGTGCGGGGCAAGGCGGTGGCGGTGGCGGGGGCAGGCACACTGGCCGCTCTGGCCGTGGGCGATGCAGAGAATTTTTTCAAATCCTCTTCGCTGGCTTGCAAGGGCGGCAGTTTGCCGGTGGATCGGGGCTTGATCAAGCGGCTGGCGAATTCGGATTCGCTGGGCAATTCATCGCCCTCGATGCGATCGAGCACATCGCCTTTGAAGTGGACGGTGAGCCTGAAATTCTGGGGAGGCACACCTTGCCTTTGGATGCTGAAAGCATAGTCCCAGCGGTCGGCATGGAACAGGCTGGCCACCAAGGGGGTGCCCAGGACCTCACGGACTTGCACCCGCGCCATGCCGGGACGCAAAACCTGGCGCTGTTCCTTGGAGATGAAGTTGCCCTGGACCACTTCGGGCACATACGGCTTGAATGTGTCACGGCCCAGGCCACCGCAGCCTGCCAGACCCAGGGCCAACAAGGCCGTGGCCAGCGCACGACCCGAAAAGCAAAATCTCTGGAAAACTGTCATGGTTGGATGGGTGCCGATATGATCTGGGTCATTGTAGCGGCAGCTTTGCCCCAGAACCGATGGCCTCCAACAGGACACGCCGAGCCCATGAGTCAGATCGATGAACTGAAAAACAACGGCCTCAAAGCCACCTTGCCGCGCCTGAAAATCCTGGAAATTTTCCAAAGCGGGACGATGCGACACATGACCGCAGAGGATGTTTTTCGCCAACTGCTCAAGGAAAATGCCGACATCGGTCTGGCCACGGTGTACCGGGTGTTGACCCAGTTTGAACAGGCCGGGATTTTGAGCCGCAACCATTTCGAAAGTGGCAAAGCGGTCTACGAGCTCAATGAAGGGCAGCACCATGACCACATGGTGTGTCTGGACTGCGGTCGGGTCGAGGAGTTCTACGACGCCGAAATCGAGTCCCGGCAACAGGCCGTGGCCAAGGCCATGGGCTTCGAGATCGCAGACCATGCTTTGAGCCTGTACGCCCACTGCACCCAAAAGCCCTGCCCGCACCGCGGCAACTGCTGAATGGGCGGCCCCCTGGGACCCTTTACTCCATGGCCCGGCGCTGGCGGTCGATGAATTCCTGGTAGGTGTCGATGCCCCGCATTTGCAAGATGGTGTTGCGTACGGCCGCTTCCACCAAGACCGCGATGTTGCGCCCGGCCATCACCTGGATCACGACTTTCTGCACAGGAATGCCCAGCACGTCCTGGCGCAAGGGCTCGGACGGCAGGCGCTCATAGTCGCGCTCCAGGGTTTCGCGACGCACCAAATGCACGATCAGTTTCAGACGCATGCGGCGACGAACCGCCGTCTCGCCAAAAATGGCCCGGATGTCGAGCAAGCCAATGCCACGCACCTCCAGCAGGTTCTGCAGCAAATCAGGGCAGCGCGCCTCGATGGTGGTCTGGTTGATCCGGTACAGGTCCACCGCGTCGTCGGCCACCAGGCCATTGCCCCGTGAGATCAGCTCCAGGCCCAACTCGCTCTTGCCCAAACCCGACTCGCCGGTGATCAGCACACCCATGCCCAGGATGTCCATGAACACCCCATGCATGGTGGTCCGGTCGGCAAAGTGTTTGGACAGGTAGGCCCTGAGCACGTCGATCACGAGCGCCGAGGACTGTTCCGTGGAAAACATGGGGATCTGGGCCCGCTCGCACATGGCCATCAAGGCCTCTGGGGCGGTCTGGCCATCGGCCAAGACCAGCACCGGGGGCTCGAGCGTGACGATGCGCGCCGTGCGCCGGGCACAGTCCTCTTCGGACCCGCTGGTCAGGTAAGCCACCTCGCGTGGCCCCAGAATCTGCACGCGGTAAGGGTGGATGTAGTTGAGGTAGCCCACCAGGTCGGCGCCCGAGCGGGCCTGGCGCACCGCCACTTCGTCAAAACGGCGTTCAGAGGCCCCCAAACCGGCCAGCCACTGCCACCTCAGCTGCTGGCGATGGTCCTCGAACAGGACATCGGCACTGATGACGGAAGGCTTCATCGCAGGGAGCCGATGGGGGTGAAATCAGGCGGTCTGGGCCGATTGCCACTGGGCAATCAGTTGGTGCAGACCGCTCTGCGCGGTGCTGCACTTGATGCTTTCGCGCAAGGCGGTGTCGCTCAGCAATTCAGCGATTTCAGAGAGGATTTCCAGGTGTTTCTGGGTGGCCGCCTCGGGCACCAGCAGAAAAATCAGCAGGTTGACCGGCTGCTCATCGGGCGCATCGAAACCGATGGGCTGCGCCAGCTGGAAGACAGCGGCCATGGGCGATTTCAGTCCCTTGATGCGGCCATGCGGGATGGCCACACCGTGGCCCAAACCGGTCGAGCCCAGGCGCTCCCGGGCAAACAGGCTGTCCGTGACCAGGGCACGCGACAAACCATGCAGATTCTCAAAGAGAAGTCCGGCTTCTTCGAATGCCCGCTTCTTGCTGGTGGCTTCCACCCCGACAAGAACTTGGGCAACAGGCAGTATGGATGAGAGTCGATTCATGGTCGAGGCCGGATTATGCACCCGAACCGGCTTGTGCAACCGCCCGGCTCAACAGCGCAGCTTTTTTTGTCGGTTTATTGCGATTCGGGCATGCCGAGGCCATGAAAAAGGGCCGCGCGGTGCGGCCCCCATGCATAAAAAAGTGTTTCAAACCATGCGCTTGGGCGCGGTGTGCTGGTGATCGGTGATGCGGTTTTTGTGCTTGACGACCTGCCGGTCGAGTTTGTCGACCAGGCCATCGACCGCGGCATACAGGTCCTCATGGGCACTTTCGGCAAACAGATCATTGCCCTTGACATGGATGTTGCACTCGGCACGTTGCCGTTTTTCTTTTTCTTTCTGCTTTTCAACCGTCAGCAGCACTTTCACGTCGACCACCTGGTCAAAATGCCTGGTGATGCGATCAAGCTTCCCCGTGACGTACTGGCGCAAGGCAGGGGTCACTTCGAGATGGTGTCCACTGATGATGAGATTCATGGTTGTCGCCTCCATAGATTGAGCAGGGAATAAGCCCCACAAAGCAGGGCTCAGAAACCACTTTTCAGGGTGGTTCAACCCCACTATGCGCCGCGCGACTTGGAAAAGCAAGGCAACTTCGGCTAATCCTGAAAAGTCTTTCCCGAATGCCCACAAGGCCCCATTTCGGTGCTATGGTTCGGGTTGAAGTCCAGTACCCATGGGGCTTGCCCAGCCTGCGCAGATGCCCCCTGACCCCGCAGCAGCGATGTCCCAAACGCCCGCAAAACCGGGGGTGGTCCCCAAAGGCCGGGGCCAGATGGCCGACCTGGCCTGACCCGGTGCGATAATCTGGCCTTCTTGTTGGAGACACATTGCCGTGGAAACTACCCCGAGTTGGTAGCTTTCGGACGCCTTGAGCACCCTGCCCACCGTTCGAAAGCTGCAGCACCCCCCTTTTCGCCGCCCCTTTGAACTTTTGGCACCTGGCCATTTTCTGGATTCGCCATGCTCAACATCTTCACCCTGGTCAATGGCCGTCTCTTTCAGGAAGAGATCGAGTCGCTGGAAGAACTCTCCCGGTTTCAGCCCATCTGGGTGGATCTGGAATCCCCCACACTCGAAGAAAAGCGCTGGATCAAGCAGTACTTCGGCCTGTCCATCCCGGAAGACGCGATGGACGAGGACATCGAGGAGTCGGCCCGTTTTTACGAAGAAGACAACGGCGAGTTGCACATCCGTTCGGACTTTCTGATCGCCGACGAAGACGAGCCCCGCACGGTGCGCTGCGCCTTCATCCTGAACCAGCACAACAGCGA
>JAIXXW010000133.1 GCA_027490555.1 Comamonadaceae bacterium
GCACCCTCATCGCCCCACAGCACCGCCTCGGTTTGCAGCGCATCCACCACCGCCAACACCAGCACACCGTCTGCGGCCAAGCGGCTGGCGGCCTGGCGCGGCGAGGCACAGGGCACCGCACCCACCGCCGTGGCCCGGGACTGGGCCTGGGGGTCTGTGTCGCGAACACCCACCGACCAGCCCAGATCGCGCAGGCGGGCCAGCATGGCCCCGCCCATATTGCCCGCCCCCACCACCGCCACCGACAAGCCATCGCTCATGTCTGCACCAACTGTTTGGATTTGGCCACCGACATCAAAATGCCCAGGGCCAAGCCCAGCGTGACCATGGCCGTGCCGCCATAGCTGATGAAGGGCAAGGGCACACCGACCACCGGCAAGATGCCGCTGACCATGCCCATGTTGACAAAGGAATAACAGAAAAAGATGGTGGCCATGCTGCCGGCCAACAAGCGGCTGAACAAGGTCGGTGCCTGCATGGCAATCACCAGGGCCCGGTAAATCAGGAAGAAAAAGCTGGCCAAAAGCACCAGCCCGCCCAGCAGGCCAAACTCCTCACCCAGGGCGGCAAAAATGAAGTCGGTGGTGCGCTCGGGGATGAACTCCAGATGGGTTTGTGTGCCCTGCATGAAGCCCTTGCCCCACAGCCCGCCCGAGCCGATGGCGATCATGCCCTGGATGATGTGAAAACCCTTGCCCAGCGGGTCGCGCCCGGGGTCCAGCAAGGTGCACACCCTTTGCCGCTGGTATTCGTGCAGCACATGCCAGTCCACGCCCGGCTGGCACAGGGTGGGCTCCATCACCACCAGCACCACGATGCCGATCAACCCCAAAATCACCGGCGGCAAAATCCAGCGCCAATTCAGCCCGGCAAAGAAAATCACCGACAGCCCGGCAGCCAGCACCAGCAAGGCCGTTCCCAAATCGGGCTGCTTCATGATCAAGCCCACCGGGATGGCCAAAATCAAGCTCGCCACCGCAAAGTCAAAAGCCCTCAGCTGTCCCTCGCGCTTTTGGAACCAGGCTGCGAGCATCAGCGGCAAGGCAATTTTCAGGATCTCACTGGGCTGGATCACGATGCCCAGGTTGATCCAGCGGGTCGCCCCTTTTTTGGTGATGCCAAACAGCGCGACCGCCACCAGCAACACCACCCCGACGGTGTAAATCGGCACAGCCCAGGTCATCATTTTGGAAGGCGGTATCTGCGCCACCACCATCATGATCGCACCGGCAATCAACATGTTGCGGCCATGGTCGACAAAGCGGGTCCCATGGTCAAACCCCGCCGAGTACATGACCAGCAGTCCCAGCCCGACCAGCAACATCACAGCCAGGGCCAAGGGCCCGTCAAAACCCTCGAACCAGCGCCAGATGCGCTGGGCCAGTGTGGGCTTTTGAAACACAGAGCCCTTGGTCAAGGGCGGTTGGCGCGCGGTCATGGCAGCGGCCAATCAGGCGAACTCGCCTTTGGGGTCGCGGCCCATTAGGGCCTGCACCGCTGTCTGGGCGCTGCACTGGCCGTCGAGCAAGGCCACCACCGCGGCGGTGATCGGCATGTCCACGCCCAACTGCTGCGCCCTTTGCATGACCGTGCGGGCGCTGTAGACCCCCTCGGCCACATGCCCCAGCGACGACACCGCCTGCTCCAGGGTCTGCCCCTGCGCCAGCAGCAGACCCACTTTGCGGTTGCGGCTCAGATCGCCCGTCGCGGTCAGCACCAAATCCCCCAAACCGGACAAGCCCATGAAAGTGTCGGCCTGGGCGCCCAAGGCCGTGCCCAGGCGGGTCATCTCGGCCAAACCCCGGGTGATCAAAGCGGCTCGGGCATTCAGCCCCAAATGCAAACCGTCGCACAAACCTGTGGCGATGGCCAGCACGTTTTTCACAGCCCCACCCACTTCGACGCCCACCATGTCGTGATTGGCATAGACGCGCAAGGACGGTCCGTGGAAAGCTTGGACCATGGCATCGCGCACCCGGGCGTGGGGGCTGGCCGCGACCAAGGCCGTGGGCTGCTCCCGCGCCACCTCCAGGGCAAAACTGGGGCCGCTCAAGGCCCCGGCCTGCAGACCCGGCGCCACCTGGGCCTGAACTTCGTGGGGCATCAGGCCGGTGCCCGCCTCAAAGCCCTTGCACAGCCAGGCCACGGGCACGTCCAGCCCGGCCAAGGCGGTCAGCACAGACCTCAGACCGGCCATCGGCGTGGCCACCACCACCAGGCGGTCAGCGCCGCCCGATGCGGCAAATGTGGACAGGGGCCCGGTCGTGATCTGGACCGAGGCCGGCAGGGTGATGCCCGGCAAATAGCGGGCGTTTTCTCGGCTCGCCTGCATGGCCGCAGCCTGGGCCGCATCCCGCACATGCAGGTGCACCTGGTGCCCGGCGGGATGGCGACTCGCCGCCATCGCCATGGCGGTGCCCCAAGCGCCGGCACCGATCAGGCTGATGTGCATCGCATGCGTCCGGCCAATCGCCCTTTACTGAGCCAGGGAAGAGGCCTGTTGGGCTTGTTGCGCCTCGAACATGGCCTGGAAATTGATCTCGGCCATGTGCACGGGCGGGAAGCCAGCGCGGTTGATCAGATCGGCCACATTGCCCCGCAAATAGGGGTACACGATCTGTGGGCAGGCGATGCCCATGATCGGGCCCATCTGGTCGTCGGGCAGGTTGCGGATTTCGAAGATTCCGCCTTGCTTGCACTCGACCAGGAACACCGTTTTGTCACCGATTTTGGTGTGGACGGTGGCCGTCACGCAAACTTCAAAAACCCCCTCGGCCACAGGCGTGGCCTCGACGCCCAGTTGAATGTCCACGCTGGGCTGCTGCTGGTCGAGCAAGATGCCTGGGGAGTTGGGCTGCTCCAAAGAAGCCTCTTTCAGGTACACGCGCTGGATTTGGAAAATAGGTGCTTGGGCTTCGGCGTTGACGGCTGTGTCGGTCATGGTAGTGCTTTATGAAAGACCGCTCGGCACGATGCCAAGCGGCGAAAAACAAACATTATGGGGGATGCCGAACGCGCGGCCGCCATGCGGGCCGCGGTTTCAGCGCTGCGATGCGCCCGGTGGATCAGGCCGCTTGCAGCAAGGGCAGCAAGCCGCCCCGGGCGTCCAGCGCCATCAGGTCATCGCATCCGCCCACATGGGTGGCGCCGATGAAGATCTGGGGGACCGTGCGGCGACCTGTGGTCTGCATCATGTGGTCGCGCTGCGCCGGATCGGTGTCGATGCGGATTTCCTCGATCTGGGCCAC